>CAZFOX010000150.1:0-9489 GCA_964520565.1 uncultured bacterium
CGGCCTTCACCTAATGTGCGGCCTGCCGGGACAATCCGACGATTCCTTCTGCCGGACTGTCCGGGATACGGTGGCTTTGCATCCCGATTTTGTCCGTATCGCACCGACGCTGGTATTGAAAAATACTCCGCTAGAAACACTCTACCAACGCGGCGACTATCAACCGCTGTCTCTCGAAGCCGCCATCGGCCAATGCATGGAGGCGTTCCGTGTTTTCCACCGCGCCGGGATCCCCATTGCGCGCATGGGTTTGGCGATTTCAGACGAATGGGGCGATGGAACGGAAAAACTCGTGGCGGGCCCTTGGCATCCCGCTCTGCGCCACGAAGTCGAATCCCGCCTCGTACGCGAGACGATCCGCGAACGCATCCATCGGGATGAAGTGAGGAATTACCTCTTTATACATCCAAAGGATGTATCCATTGTTGTGGGGGAAGAGAGAAAGAATATAACTGACTGGAAGCAAACCACAGGCTGTTCCATCGTTCTTATCCAGGACAAAAATCAGCCTCGCCATACGGCGCGTTCGCAACCGGATGTATCCTTTTCTTTATTCGATCCGGGAGAGGAAACAAATCCTTGAGTACTATGCCTGGACGTATTTTGGCTTTGGACGTGGGGAAAAAACGCATCGGTCTGGCGTTGTCGGACGAGATGCGCATCACCGGCCAGCCTTACGGGATGTTGGAATCTCAAACCCAAGACCAAATTTTAAACTCGCTCGCCGAGATTATTCAAAAGGAAAATGTTACCTTGATCGTGATGGGTTTGCCCAAGCGATTGGATGGCTCCGCCGGAGATATGGCGCAGGAAGTCAAAGCGCTGGCTTCGTTGGTTCGAGACCGGTTCCAGATGAAAGTCCGCCTTTGGGACGAGCGCTTTTCCACGCACGCCGCACAACGGGCCTTGCTGGAAGGGGATGTTTCCCGCAAGAAACGCAAGCAGGTGATCGATCAAACCGCCGCCGCCTGGATCCTCCAAGGCTTTCTCGACTCGGGACGCGCCTCATGAAAAACGAATATCGAGTGTTCCTTCTGACGGGCATCGTTCTCCTGGGAATCTTGCTCTGTTTGCACCCATGGCTTTTCTTTCCCTTGTTTCATTTGCGTCCCATTTTACTGGGATTGCTCCCGGCGATTTCTTTCTTCCCGCCCGCCATTATTCTCCTGAAAAAATTACGGGGAAAAGAGGCATTCCCCTCTTCTCTATTCTTGGTATATGGCCTTTTCACTTCCCTGGCTCTGACCGCCGCGACCGCATTTGTATGCCTGACGATACACCTCGATGGAGTGCTCGGTATTTCTCTGGTAATGATTCTTCTTTTCTGGAGTTGGTGGAAAAGATTCTTCCTGGAGAATGCCTGGCGATGGAAGGTCGGCTTTTTCTCCCACTGTTCCCGAGTTGAATTGACGTTGCTAACCGTGGCGGTATGGGGGGGGCTTGCGGCCGCTGTCCTGCCGCCGGTGGGATACGATGCGCACGAATATCATCTGCGCGTCCCGGAACAATATCTCAATAACAACGGGTGGGTATCTTTTCCCTATAACGTCTATGGCGCGTTCCCCATGAATGTGGAAATGCTCTACCTCTGGCCTCTGGCCGGACAAAGTCCGGCGGGTTGCACGTCAATCAATCTGATGTTCGCCCTTCTGACCGCTCTGGCGATCTGGCAGATGGGAGTGCTGTGGGGTTTCGGCGCTTATTCTCTCCTCGCTCCCTCGATTTTTCTCTCCACCGGCATCGTGCAATTTCTGATCGTCCAGGCCGATATCGATCTGGCTTTATCCGCCTCCGCCGCCGTCTTGCTCCTGGCTTATGAACGTTTCCGCCTTGAAAAACATCCCATCGACGCGGTTATGATTTCCCTCGCCCTGGGCTTCGCGTTCGGCTGTAAATACATCGCGGCATTATCCATCGGAATTCCCTTCCTGGCGATTTTGATCGTCGATTGTAAACAGATTGGGTGGCAACGGTTATGGATTCCCCTGGGATGGGCTGCAATGGGAGCTATTTTGCTTTTCCTCCCCTGGGCTTTTCGCAATGCGCTGCTCTATGGGAATCCATTTTATCCCCTATTGATTGATCGCCTGGGAGGAACTCCTCCCATCTACCAGGAAGCATTCCGCCTGGCTCACGCTCCCAACCTGGATTCTTTCGAGCGGATTCTTCGTGATTTCTTTGTACTGCCGTTCAAGAAAAGTTTTGCTGAATCCCTCCCCAATGGATTTTCCTGCCTTTGGGTGTTGGGTATTCCCGCGCTTCGGTTCTGCTCTTTCAAACATCCTCTGATCCGTTCGTTTGTCTTTGCCGCCACCGCTTATATCGGCTGGTTTTTCCTCACGCAGCATAACGATCGCTTTTTGGCTTCCCTGCTTCCCCTGATGGCCTTATTCGGTGCGATCCCGGTCTATTTATTGATTCATACGATCCATCGCCGGGTTTTATGGGGATTGGTAATGACGATCGCGGTCGTTCAATTGTATGGCGCAATCACGATGATCGTTCAGCGGGATACCGTGGAGTACCTTCTCATGCCTACGCTGGAATCCAATTACATGAACCAGCGCATGCCTCATTACCGGGCTATCGAATGGCTCAACCGCGAATGGGAAAAACAATATCCCCGTCAAACCATGAAGGTTCTGTTTGTCGGAGAGGCGCAGTCCTATGGGGCGCGTTTCGACGCCATCGTTCCCACCGTCTTCAACCATCATCCCCTGGAAACCGGATTGGATGACCGTGTAACACACATTCTTTACAATAGTTCCGAACTCAACCGTCTGCAAAAAGGATACGGCCCGCTGGGTTGGCCTTTGGGGGATTATCTACGGAATTGGATCGGGGAAAATCAAAACCGGCTTCGTCTCGTCTACGACGCCTATCCCGAAAAGCCCGGCATCGTTGTTGTCTATGAAATAATCCGGTAAACTAGAGTCGGAGGAGAAATATCATGCGCAAGGGATTCACGTTGATTGAATTATTGATCGTGGTGGCCATTATCGGCATTCTGGCGGCAATCGCGGTTCCCAACTTTCTTCAGGCACAGCTCCGGGCCAAGGTCGCCCGGGTGGAAGCCGACCTGCGCGCCATGAAAACCGCCATCGAGATGTACCGGCTCGATAACAGCGGCTATCCTCCCTCCTGTTCCCTCGAAGTGATGGGCGACGTACAGTTCCGCGCGGGCGAAATCTTTCAACCCGTAGCCTATGCCAACGTTCCCGCCATCGATCCGTTCAACACCCAGGAAGGCAGTCGCACCAGTACTTTTGCTTCCAAGGAATATTTCTACCTTAACCACGATAAAACCTGCGGGTGGCCGATCGATATCATTAAATGGACGGTGGAAAACAGCCCCGGCAGCCCGGAACATGTCGAGTACCTTCTCTCCAGCCAGGGGCCTGATAACCTTTCAGAAATTCAGGATCGCCGCGTATCCCCTATCTACAGCGCCTCGAATGGCCTGATCAGCCAGGGCGATATTATCGTCTTCGGCCCATAACCGGCGGAAGAACAAATCACCCCCCGATTTGCGACATGGTTCGCTGAGGACGGATAAAGTGAATCTCGTTGATCGCATGCCGTTCCGGTTTCTCACGCATCAGCCCGGCGAGTATAGACCTCAACCCATCGTCCGATGCGCCTTCTCGCAATAGTGCGCGCAGATCGATCTCTCCATCCGCCATCAGGCAGCCGCGCAATTTACCGTCCGGCGTCAAACGGATACGGTTGCAGCGCTGGCAGAACTCGTTCGTCACCGCGCCGATAAATCCCAGTTCTCCAACCGCGCCGGGGATGCGGAACCGGGTGGCAGGGCCGGATAAACAGCCATTTTCGTCCACGGGTTTCATGCCAAATGCTTCGGCGATTTGTTCGCGAATCGCAAGAACCGAAAGCACCTGCCCCAGTTCCCAGGAAGCGCGCGGACTCATGGGCATCGGCTCGATAAAACGCACGTGGTAACCGGGATCGAGAGTCAGGCGTGCGAAAGACAGGATTTCATCGTCGTTAAACCCTCGTGAAACGACCACGTTCACCTTCACCGGCCCGGGGAAAACATTCCGGGCGGTCTCCAATCCCCAGAGTACACGCGATAAATCCCCCCCACGGGTGATTTCCTTGAATTTATCCGGATTCACGCTATCCAGGCTGACGTTGACTCTCTGCAAGCCTGCTTTGGCCAGCGACTCCGCTTTTTCGGCCAACAAATGGCCATTGGTCGTCATACAGAGATCGGCTAATCCCTTTAGTTGGCTTAATGACTCCACCAGCACATGCAGATCCTGTCGCAACAGCGGCTCGCCGCCGGTAAGCCGGATTTTTCGTATCCCCTCCTCGATAAAAATCCGCCCTGTCCGCGCCAACTCCTCCAGTGTGAGAAGATTGTACCGGCCCAGATCCAAGAGTCCCCCTTCGGGCATACAATAGGTGCACTTGTAATTGCAGCGGTCGGTTACCGACATCCGCAGGTAGGTAACCCGGCGGCCAAAACGATCGATGAGTTCTTTTTCCAACACCCGGTCTCCCAAATTCTCCATGATCGATCCCATCATATCGGGATTATTCCGGTCTCCCTAGAAACCTTGCCAAGGAGAAAGTGGGTTTGTTTGGAAATTTGACCAATGGGAATCGTTCTTCGTTTTTTAAAAATCCGCCATGACTTTCCATACCTGCAGGCTATCGACAAAAACCGACGAAAAAATTCCCGCTCCGGCATATTGCACCAATGCAATTGGATCCATCATGGAATTGAAGGATTCGATATTTCCCCCCAATGCGATCGGCTTGCCGATTTCATTCATCGGCAGCGAAGAAGCGTCCTCGAACACAACAAACGTATGCTGCCCATTGCTCATCGCCAGCGCCATGACGCCGCCGCTTCCCAAAGATCGGCCAGCTAAAACCTGCGTAACGAATAACCCAGGCTGAAGATTCCCCGAATCGTTCACTGCAATCCCTGCATTGGCGGCGATTTCATCTTCGTCCACGGATAATTTCAGCCCTTTATTAAGACCCGTCAGAGGAAATTTCTGCACGCTGCCATCGACCAGATTGATGTTCGTGATCAGATGGCTCAGATCTCCATCGAAAGAACCGTCGGGATCGGTTTGAACTTTTTCGGCGGATAATTTCCCGTCGGATAAGGCGGGCACGATATCCAGATTCAAAACGGATAGATGATCGAATAAGACAAAGGTTTCCTGAACTGCATGGGGAGGATTCACCACCTGCAATCCGATTTGGAGCGCTTGGTTGGGTGGTCGATAATACAATTCTAGTTCGGTCCCGAACCCCGGCATCAAAGCCTGGTTTTCTGCGACATGATATGCCAATTGGCCATCCATCGGCGCATTGAATCCAATCAGAGCGATAGAAGGATTTCCCGACCCCGAAAGAACGGATATTTTCAATACCACCCCTTTCCCTGGGCAAAGAAACGTCCCCTTCGACACCATAAACGCGCCTTCCCCCGGTTTCGTGCGAACGATGACGGCATTCCCATCCATCCCAGGCAATTCGGGGATTTCCGTGATCGCAACTTCCGCCGGTTTATATCCGATTGGGGCCATCACTTCAAACGTATTTTGAATCGCGTCGTGTTTGTCGAAATCGAAATGCTGCAGAGCGGGAATGGGAGTAGGCGTCAATGTCGCCGTGGGTGTCGGCGTGGAAGTCAGCGTGGGAGTCGCATAAGGAGGCGTAGGGGATGGGGTGGCCGTCGCGGTAAACGTAGGCGTCGGTGAATGCGATGGATTCGGCGTTGGCGTTCGGGTGGGAATCCTCGTTTCTAAAAAACCGATAAAATCGATCTGAAAAACGTTGGGAATCAATCCCGGATCGAGGCGAATCGTTTGGATATAGCGGGGATGGGGAAACAAATTGCGAAGATCGGCCGCATAGGTCGCCATTCGCGAGTCGTCTTGAACGGACAATGTGACCGGCCCCACAAACTCCCAATCCTCGGTGATAAAAAATATATCGATGGGACTGGCCGTGTTCATCAAAGCGCGAATGACCATCTGGTTTTGTGAAAACGTGTCGATGTGTAATCCCGTCCGCGTCAAAATCGGATCGTTCCCCGTACATACTCCCTTGAGTACTCCATTTTCCACTTCCAAAAAGTCGATATGTTGAGCCGCCGTCCATCCTTGATAGTCGTCGATACGGTCGAACTCAAAGAGGGGAGAAACCTGAGCGGCGATCTCAAAAGTAATGGTTTGGCTGACCGTGGCAATCGTGTCATCGACCGTAAACTGAATCGTGTATTTCTCCCGGAATTGCTCTAAATGAGGATTGAAAGTAAACCGGCCGCTTCCCGGATCGAATGTACTGTGAGGGGGGAGTGGATCCGCCGCAATCGTCAACGGATCGTTATCCGGATCGGTAGCGAATGCCAATAGATTGAACTCCTGCCCGACCTGGAGAATGCCCCCCTGGGCGGGATTCAGTATCAATTCCGGCAGACGGTTTACATTTTCAACCACGATGGTTCGGGATGCAGATACCACAGTATGCCCGTCTGATACCGTAAAGGCGACCGGGTACCTCCCCGCCTGCGTGTAATCGGGTTGAAATAAAATATCGCCCGTTTGCGCATTCACCGCCGCGTTGGGGATTTTGGGTTCCATGCCGTACGTTAAGGTATTATCCACATCCGGATCGATCGCTAAAATCTGAATGAGAACGGATTCATTCTCTTTGACGGTTAACGTTCCGGAGAATGAAAGGAGCACTTCGGGCAATCGGTTATTGTCTTCCACCTTCACTTTGGCGGATTGCGTAAGCCTTTGTTCTCCATTCCGCGCCGTAAAATAGAATGTGTAATCGCCCGCCTGTACGTAATTGGGTGAAAATTGAAAGATTCCATTAAACGCTCCCAAAACAGCGTTTTCCACAACCGGCGTCACCGAATAGACATAACTCCCCGGCGCGGGATTCTCGACCGATAGTCTCAATACGACCGGTTCGTTTTCACGAACTGTCGCTGCGCTGGGATTGATGCGAAACAACGGCTCCGCCATAGGTTTGACATCGTACAGAGAACCGGGGTTCTCCGGAACAGTTTCTCCAGAAATACTCGGACAGACTATCCATGACCAGACCACGATCGAAAACCACATTCGCACGGAATCCCTCCCACGGCGCACGAAAAACGGAAAACTTTTCACGCCATTCTCCGAGGTTTCATTGCTTTCTCGTTTATTCTTTGCTAGCGTATTTCTAATCGAATATCGACGTGGAATTAAGGCATCTAATTTTCAATTGCCATGAATTTATATGAAAACGCTGCGAAAGAAAAAACTCTCGTTTGAAAAAAGCGCTTTGGTGAATTTCCTCACCCGTACCACCAAACTGTCCCCCGAAGACTGTGAACGAATGATCCAGATCGCATCGGATACGATTGTCGATGTTCTCGCAGGAGGGAAATCGGTGCAAATTCACGGTTTTGGAACGTTTGCACCGCGCCCGCGGGAAGCGGCGAATCCCGAAAAAACCTCGTCCGCCAATTCTGTTTTCACGCCGGGAAAAGCATTCCGGGATGCAGTCAAGAAAAACCATTCCCGCTGATCGATCTCTTTGAAGGGCGTGGCGGGCAATCCGTTGCATGGTCGTCAAGAAAACACATTCATGGCGCGTTCGCGCATCCAATCTTCCTGATCGATCAACGGCGTCTGCAATCCCGCCAGAGATTGAAAACTCTTCCCATCCAGCGATCGAAACCAGACGCTATGCGCCCAATTGCGCAAGGCGACTATTCCTTCCCATAAATGGATATGTTCCAATTGCATTTCAGCCATCTGCGCGTAATGGGATACGAATTGATTGGACAGACTGCGCTCGCGGCCCCGCTGCAAGGAAAGCGAGGTATGGGCAATATCCCATCGTGGATCCCCAAAGGCGGCGTGTTCCCAATCGGTAATGGTTCGTATTTTCGAATTCCATAGCAGAAGATGATCGAGGTCGAACTGCCCGTGAAGCATCACTTCCGGCATCGGCTTAAGGGATTGCAGTTCCTTTCGGCATTTCTCAAAACAACGCCGCAATTCATCCGAAGCGATACTCGATACCTGGTTCCATAATCGCTTCATCACATGGCAAACCTCCACCGATGGAATCAGGGGATGTTTGGCAACTACGGCATAATGTAATTTAACCAGTTCTTCCGCCAATCCATGCGCCGTTTCTCCCTGTATGACTCGAAGGCTCTCCTCAATATCCCACCAACGCTGCCCATCGCCGGGATCGTGCAGTAAATACGGTTTTCCGAAAGGCTGATCCGATGTCGTGAAGCCGTAGGGGAATGGCGCGGGTACCCCGGATTGATAGGCGTGCAGCATGGCGCTGTATTCCCGGGCGGGTTTCACACGGTCCGACGATCCCCATAAGGAAAATAATCCGTAATGCAGGCGCAGGGCCAGGCGAATCTCCGTATCCGGCGATTGCAGAACAAACTCGTAATCCCGATGGGCGCAAACCCGATGTACGCGGGATTTTAAAGAATGAATCCGCAACGACGCTTCGCTGGGAAACGCCTGGCGGCAAACCGTCAGCAAGGCGTCTTCCAGCCAATCGTATGTCCGGGATGGTTGTCGGTTTTCCAGATTCACAATAATGCCGGAATACTGCCTGTTTTTCACCAGAGCGGTTCTTAAAATCTTTTGTGTGAAATGGCACGTTCCGCTTTCAAAAAAGCCCATTCTTTCAGGCTTTTTCGAAATACAAATACGAACGTGATGATGGGAACCGCTCCCATTCTATGAGTTGAGTTTATCGGAAAACCGCCCTGAATCCTATAGCCGTTTCAATACAATTTTCTTCCGGTCAGGTTGAATCAAATCAGGATATTCAAGGCGCCGGGGGCTATTTCGATCCGCATGGCATTTCCTTCCGCGATCTCTCCATCCACCATAAAATAATCGATCCCGTCAATGACCAAATCCACTCTTTGAATCTTCTTCAGCTGAACCTTCGGATGTTGGATATGCTTTCCGGTTGGTAAAGTAAGAAACAGCCGGAACAGTTCTCCTGTCGTAATGCCTTCGGCATATAACATTTCGAAATACCCGTCCTCAACCTGCGAGAGTGGCGATAAGTGCATGTTATGCCCGGTGTATTGCGAGTTATTGATCGCCAACAAGGGGGTCTGTATCTCAATATCCTTGTTCCCATCCACTCGCAGCCGCATCGAATAATTCTTCATGCACGGCAATAGATTCAAAAACGCGCCATGATAGGCGAATTTTCCCATCCAGGGATACCGGGTATGACGGAGCCGGCAGGCTTCAGCAGCCAATCCAAATCCCGCCATATTATGAAAAAAAACGGTCTCTCGGGTTTCGTTCCCCGGAAATCCGATCCGTCCAGCATCCACCCGGCGGCTTGCACCCGCCGCCAGGCGCCGGGCCGCTTCCTGCCAGGTCGTGATCCCATAATCCCGAAGAAATGAATTTCCCGTCCCCAAAGGAAGGATGGAAAGGGCGGTTTCTGCCG
>CAZFOX010000151.1:0-9443 GCA_964520565.1 uncultured bacterium
GTGGATAAAACCCGAATCGTCGCCACGGGCAATCATCCCGCCATCTCCATAAAGGATGCCAAGGATTGCTCCCTGACCAATGTACGGGTGGAAGGCGCCATCCATTGCCAGAACGGCGAAGTCATGTTGAAAAATTGCCACATCGTCGCCAAGGAAGACGGGATTTGTATCGAGGCGCACGATGGTTCGGTGGTCACTTTCAGTGGTGCGATCAGCGGTGAAGGGGGCATCGCCATCCGCGCCAAGGGCGAATCCAAAGTGATACTCAAACCTCCCTACGCCCTATCCGGAGACGATTTCATCGTCGTCGACCCCAAAAGCAAGGTGGCGATTGAAGATAAAATCGAACCACCGCCCGCCCGGGAAGAGGGATGATTCGTCCGATCGATCAGGATACGCCGGGGGAATGATTTTCTCCCTCAATACAACTCTATCATTGCGAACAGCCCCGTCATGGCGAACAGTCCTGTCATTGCGAACAGCCCTGTCATTGCGAACAGTCCTGTCATTGCGAACGAAGTGAAGCAATCTCACCATCCCCTCCCGCGATCAACCAGATTGCTTCGCTATGCTCGTAATGACATTTACATTCCGATTTCCCCATTAGAACATTCATCCCGCCTGCATAATTGTACGACGAAACGCTTACTCTACTCACGATCGCTTGTATTTAAAAGAATGAACCGGGCGATTGATTAACCGCCCGGTTCTGATGATCAATCCCGAACCAATGTTTCAGATCAAGAAATTAGAAGCTGTAAATGACTTCCAGCGAAATGGTGTCCTGCTGATCGTCGGCAAAGTCGCCATCGCCATCTACGAATACCTGCTGATCGGCATCATCATGACGATATTCGAGGCGGGTCAGCAAGCCTTCGGTAATAGTGTAGCCGAGGGTCGCGGTGATTTCCCAAATGTTGTTGTCTTTGACAGTCGGATCGTAGAACAGATAGCCATCGCTATCATCGATCACTTCGCCGCGCAGAGCGAGATACAGATCTTCGTTCACGTCATAGCGAGCATACAGTCCCAGACCCCACAGGTCGGCATCTTTGCTCCAAACGGTACGAGGAACGGCGTTTCTTTTGAAGAAAGCGTCTTCCGTCGTTTCGTAATCGAAGTTGGCGCCAACTTTCCAAGATTCATTGATCTCCCAGGTGGCAACCAAATCGTACAGCAGTGTGTAATCGTCATTGCTACGGATTCCACTGGCAATCAGATTCGGCAGTGCCGGCGGAACGTTGTTGACTAACCAATGATTACGGTTTTCCGGGCCGTAAGAAACCGAGTTCTGAATGTAAACGTTTTCCATGGGCATCCAACGAACCGCACCGTGGAACGTCCAAGCTTCGTTGTTGTCGTCGACCACATCCCAACCCTCAGACATACCAACCATCACTTCCCACTGATCATTGATGGGATAAGTGAAGCGAATGCCGGTATGGGTATAGGGCTGAAGCAGGGTGAACATCAACGAACGGGTGAACTGATCGTTCGCCGGGCTCTCAATGGATTCATAGCCATGAGAAGTCGCCCAACGACCGAGGTCGATGGTCAGGCCGTTGCCAACCGGAGCGATGTACGAGATGAACGCCTGATAAATGCTGATATCATCGTCGCCGCCCCACAGGTCGCCAATCGTCTGCGCATCTTCACCGGCCAGAATGTCGAAACGGAAGCCCGCTTCGCCAGCATCCTGAGGCAGTTTGTCGATGTACAGTTGAAAAGCGTTCAGCTGAATCTCGTTGTCATCGTTCGAAAAAGCACGGCCGACAATCGAATTGTTCGAGTTAACTGGATCGTTGAACTGATAGGTGTACGAAACATCCAGATACCCACCCAGTTGAATTCCCCAGAGAGTATCCGCTGTAGCATCCGCCAACGGTCCCGCATACGCTACGCTGCCCGCTACAACCAGGGCCGCTCCAATCACACTCACTACACTCCATTTCTTCATAGTGCCTCGTTCTCCTTTCCTACTTGGACAAGTGTTTGAATCTGTAAGTCTATCTTGGCCTTTTCAGACCTTCAAATTTTGCACAATCCCATTTTCCTCTTTCTTTCGGCCACGTCAAGGCAATTTTGTGGTTTTTTTACCAGGATTGAGGCAAAATAACCACAGAGCATTATCCTGTTGAACAAATTAGAAACACCCGGAAATTACCGATTCCTTGATTCCTTAGCCAAAACCCATTGCAATCAAGACTATTATTCATACAATGATTCATTCGATTCATTTTCCATCTCTTGTGCAAGTCGGTTTTCATAAAAAGAGACAACCAATCCATTTCCTTTGTAATTGGCATATACCATTACGCAGATACCGATCGGGCGATCAATCGAAATGGATAAAAAACAAAGGATTGCCACATTCTGTTTTACCCGCTATGATGATCACTTACTCGCTATCCAATATTGTATAAACCATTGTTTTTTCACTCACTCATGTATAAACCAACACTCGCTCAGTTTCATGAATGTGCAAAAAAGGGAAACCTGGTTCCCGTCTGTAAAGTGATTATGGCAGACTTCGAGACACCGGTTTCCGCTTTTTTTAAACTTGCAGAAAACAATCCCTACGCTTTTCTTTTGGAAAGCGTCGAGCAGGGCGAAAAACTGGGGCGTTATTCCTTTATCGGCTGCGACCCCTCGCACATTTTCATCTGCCGGGGAAAGCAAGTCATCGAGGTTCGCGGTTACGAACAGATCCAACATCCCCTCGATAATGAACGCGATCCCCTTTCCGTGTTAAAACAATTCATCCGCCGTTTCAAACCGGTTCCCGTCGATGAAATTCCTCCATTTTTCGGCGGCCTGGTCGGTTATATGAATTATGAAATGACGCAATATTTCGAACGTCTCGAATTCCAAAACCGGGACGATTATAATATTCCCGACGCCGTGTTTTATTTCGCCGATACCGTCGTGGCGTTCGATCACTTTCAACGAACCATCACCGTCATTACCAACGTATTGATCGACGGTTCGCCCGAGCATGCCTATCACCAGGCGGTGAAACGAATCGACGATGTGGTGGCTAAATTACAAACTCCCCTGCCCCGCATTCCCTTTGGCGGCGGCCGTGCCACTCCCCTGGAAATCAAGACCAACTGGGAAAAGGAGGATTTCCAAAAAGCCGTAGATGCTTCTCTCGAGCATATTCGCGCGGGAGATATTTTTCAGATCCAGGTCGGCATTCGCAACGAAGTCGAACTGACCAGCGGGCCTTTGCATGTCTACCGCGCACTTCGGCGCATCAATCCATCGCCCTATACCTTCTATTTCCGGTACGAAAACCTCTGCCTGGTGGGGGGATCGCCCGAGATTCTGGTCAAACTCACCCAGAACCACGTTGTATACCGTCCCATCGCGGGAACCCGGCGGCGGGGGAAAACCCAGGAAGAGGATTTATACCTGGAAAAAATCCTACGGAACGATCCCAAAGAACAGGCCGAACACGTCATGCTGGTCGATTTAGGGCGTAACGATATTGGCCGAGTATGCGAATATCATACCGTCAAAGTCACCGATCTCATGTATGTGGAACGCTACTCGCACGTCATGCACCTGGTCTCCAATGTAGAAGGCGACTTGACGGAAAACAACGACGCCTTCAGCCTGATGCGCGCTGTATTCCCAGCGGGTACGGTCACCGGCGCGCCGAAAATCCGTTCCATGGAAATCATCGAGAAACTGGAACCCACCCGGCGCGGCCCGTATGCGGGCGCGGTAGGCTGGTTCGGTCTTTCCGGCGATATGGATTTCTGCATCACGCTGCGCACGATCGCCACCATCGGAAACAAAGCCTATTGGCAGGCTTCCGCCGGCATAGTCGCCGATTCCGACCGCGAATTGGAATACAAGGAAGTGATGAACAAAAGCCAGGCCATGCGGCGCGCCATCGAAATGGCAGAATGTACGAAGGAATAGCCATGCTGATTGTGATCGATAACTACGACTCCTTTACCTATAACCTGGTTCAATATCTGGGCGAACTGGGTGCGAATATGGAGGTCTTCCGCAACGACCGGATCACCCTTGATGAGATCGCCGCGAAGAATCCCTCCGGCCTGATTATCTCTCCCGGGCCGGGAACCCCGGATGAAGGAGGCGTATCGCTGGAGTGTATCGGACACTTTCAAAAAGAACTGCCTATCCTTGGCGTATGTCTCGGCCATCAATGTATCGGGCAATACTACGGTGGAATCGTACGGCGCGCCGACCGTATGATGCACGGCAAGACTTCCATGATCCATCACAACGGGAAGGGTATCTTCGCCGGAATGGATAATCCCTTCATCGCCACTCGCTATCATTCCCTTATCGTCGACCGCGATTCTCTTCCCGATTGCCTGGAAATCACCGCCGAAACCGACCAAAACGAAATCATGGGATTACAACACAAAGAATATCCAACCTACGGCGTTCAATTTCATCCCGAATCGATACTGACCCTTGAAGGAAAACGCCTACTAAGTAACTTCTTAAAAATATTAAAGTAAGTCATAATAGGCTAGAATCAATATCAAGATATATTAATAGAAAGCCCGCCACGAAATTTAATGGCGGGCTTTATTCTTCTCTTACCGCACTACATCAGTCAACGGTTTTTATGGGGTTCCAATTTTCTTAATCGAAATACCTCCGTTTGTGGTTCGAGCATAGATTTCACAATCCCCTCCTTCGCCAATCGGTCCCTTCAAACTTCTTTTGGAGGGTTTCTGTACGGGAATGGCAAAATCGGAGGAGACGCTTCCGTTGAAAGTACTGGCGTCCAACTGCCCGTTAAAATCGGAGGGCAATCCAATTGTGATCGCCCCATTGGTAGAAGAGGCGCGAACGGGAGCGGTTCCTTTTTGGATTTCCACATGAACGCCTCCATTGGTGGTTGATAAATCGGCCTTGTCTTCCAATGTTTCGATGCGCGCATGGATATTACCATTGGTGGTCGACGTTTCGATACGGCCCTTCGAATCCTCAATATCCACATTCCCATTGGTGGTCCGCAGGATAATAGTTCCCTCCCCGCCCGTCAAACCGATATTGCCATTGGTTGTATTCGCTTCGACGGCTTTATTCACACCCATTACTTCGATATTTCCGTTGGTCGTTCCCAATCGCAAGGCAATCGAAGGGGGACAATCGATGGTATATTGAATGTTGACCTGTACCTGCTTCCATCCCTTGGGATGTTCATAATAGACCTTCAACATATCTCCTTCCGTCTCCGCAAATAGTTCCACTTCGGCCGCGTACTCTTTCGCCTTTTCATCGGTTAATGCCCTGATGGTCTTTTCGGCATGAACCTTGATTTCCTGGGTATCGGAGGCGTTGACCGTTATCGATCCATTGGTGGTATCCGCATCGATAACGCTGATTCCGGCAGCGGCGAAAGACAGATCTATCTCTTCGGTGAATCTTCCATTCAACGTCACACCGGGGATAAAACAAGCGGACATGGTAAAGCACAGGACTATAACCGCCGATGAGATTAACAGAATTTTGCATTTATTCATCAGTATTTCCTCCTATTGGATGCTGTCAGGATATCAAAAGGGCGTATTATAAACCGACCCTCCCTGCGGCCTTTCCCTCCTTATAATACGAGATTCTCAAAGAAAAATTTTATTACACCCAACGATTTCTCAGAAAAAGAGCAAATCCATATGCAATCGGAAATAAATAGGAAGCCTCTTTGATTTCTATCCGATACAGTCCACAACCATAAGAACAAAATATCCGTCCGAATCGACAAATTCTCAAAACTCATTCATACTATCCGTATTCAACCGAAAAACCTGACAAAATACCATGACATCGACCTATTTCTCTTTGGGGATTTTCCTGGGATTTCTCTTGGGTGTTATTTCGCCGCCACAGATTGGACATGCAACATCCACTGGAGATATTTCATATATGGATATTTCTCTATCTTCAAGCAATTCAAATCGTTGTCTTCCAGATTCCACCATTCAACTCCCCAAAACCATTCAGGGGTGGATACTTCAGGATGCCACCCAAACCATCAACGCCAAGACCATTTTTGACTATATGGACGGCGCAGGTGAGTTATACGTCGGTTACCGATTCAGCCACATCGATGTCTATGAATACGCTTCGGATAAGCAGGATAACATACTGGTAGAATTGTATTGGATGGAGTCATCCGATGACGCCTTCGGCTTGCTTTCCACCGATTGGGGAGGCGAACCGGTTCACCTATCCAATAACAACGATCCAGGGATTTCCCTTACTCAGATTCCCCCTCACCGTGCATTGTACGGAGCCGGATTGTTGCGCCTTTGGGCGGATTGTTGTTATGCCCGGATTCTTACCTATAATGAAACCCCCGAATCCCGGGAAGCCGTACTGGATATCGGTCGAGTCATTTTTCAAAACCGGACAAATCCCGACCCTCCCGCTTTTCTGAGGATTTTACCGGCTTCCATCGATACAAAATGGTCGTTGCAATCCGGCGAGGTTTGTTATTTTCGTTCCCATCTCGTATTGAACTCCCTATATTTCGTCAGTTCTCAGAATATTCTTCAATTGGATCGAAATTGTGAAGCACTTATTGCTTCCTATAAGAATCCCGTTGAGAAAGAAGGAAAAAAAATCCGTGTAATCTCGATACGCTACCCCGATCCGGATCGAGCGAAACAAGCGCTTGCCCGGTTTCATGAAGCCTATCTTCCTGAATTTAGTCAGAAAAAAGTAGAACAAATCGGCGGGACAGCGTATCCTATCTATCCAATCGAAGATGGATGGACTGGTTATCTCGAAACAAAAAGATACCTGGTTATCGTTTTTGAGGGTACCGACGAGCAAACCGTACAAACCATTCTACGTGAAATGGAATCTCAAATAAAATCCTTGGAGTAAAAGCTATGTCTACCAAACCAATCGCTTTAACCCGAAGAGATTTCGTACGAGGAACGGCAGGCGTTACACTAGGCGCTTCCGTAATAGGAATGCCCTCGGTTCATGCCGCCGAAACGGCGTCTGCAAGCAAAGTGGTCATTGTTCGCGACGAGAAGGCATTGGGCGAAGGAAACAAGGTAGATCCAGCCATTCTTCAATCCATGCTCAATGAGACTATTACCCGATTGACCGGCGTACAAGACAGCAAAGGCGCCTGGTTGTCGCTATTCAAATCGACCGATAAAATCGGATTGGTTAACACGCCCCATTTAAACCCAACTCATCCGGAAGTGATCGATGCTGTAAAATCGGCCCTGACCGAAGCGGGAATCCCCTCCGAAAATATTCTGATGGCGCAGGGCGGCCCCGATAAAGCCGAAGCATGCACGGCGCTCATCGCTCTTCCCGCATTAAAGGCACATTGGCTGACCGGGATCGGAACGGTTTTAAAGAATTATATTATGTTCTCTGGCCGTCCCCGAGATTACCATAATGAAGATAGCGCTAAATTAGGGGAGATTTGGAATCTTCCCAATGTGAAAGGCAAAACCAAACTGGTTCTTGTCGACGCCCTTCGTCCTCTTTGCGACAAGGGACCGCAGCCCGATCCGCGCTATCTGTGGAATTACAACGGGCTGATTGCCGGCGCCGATCCCGTCGCTGTGGAGACGGTTTGCTTGAAGATCATTACCGAAAAACGCAAGGCTCTTCGTAATGAACCCTGGCCTCTTTCTCCCCCGCCTATTTGTGTGGAAACCGCCGAAAAAACGTACAATCTGGGAACCAGCAACATAGAAAAAATCATACTAGAAAAAGTGGGGTGGTTGCAGGATATACTTGTTTAATCCGAATTGACTGTATAAGGGGCATGGCGTAACAACCATGCCCCTTTTCTACGATCCCAACGAGTATTATAGCCATGGCGCCTTTTTGAGTTTTTCGGATTTCTCGTTTAGATTGAAAATCCGGCGGGCATTTCCGTTCATTACCGGTTCGATCAGTTCCAAAGCCGAATCTACGTTCAACCATCCCTCCTCGACCAGTTGAATCAACGCATTGGCGATTCCCCGCCGAGCGATGGCCGCATGGCCCAGTACCGGCTCCACGGGAATATAATCGCCGCCAAAGGTTAATACTTTGTTGGCGGGAGCGGTAACCAAATATTGCTTGAGGAATTGAACGCTCGCCACCGGGCTGATGATCCACGCCCAACACATATCGGCATAACAGTTCGCATAGTGTTTGGCCGCCGCGATCAGTTCTTCATAGAGTGGATAGCAGATGTGCATAAAGACGAATTTTGTATCGGGAGATTGCCTGCAAAGATCGGTGATTGCTCCAGGATTCCCCTGGATACGGCTCATTGGCATCCCCCCATCCCCTGCGTAATAACCGGTATGCAGTTTAACCGGCAGGTGATATTCAGTGGCTTTCCGTACACAATACCAGAAAAGGTGATCTTCTAAACACTTTCTTTCTTCAGGATTTAGATCATCTCGATTGAGACGTTTTCGAAACGATTCTTCCGCCCGTTCAGCAGGGACATCTTCATAATCCAGTTGCCTTGAATACGCCGCCTGCGATTTTATAGCCACGGCATATTGCCCATAATGCTCGAACCACCAATCTATGGTGCGATGCCAGTCGCTTAAGTCTTTCACTTCGATTCCGGCCTTTGGAGCATATGCCTGGATATTGGGACCCATATGCATCCCGATAAAACTGATATCCTGCATCAGCAAATGGGGTTGTCTGGATTCACTGAACGGCGAACTGAGACAATTCACCTGACACGATTCGATTTTTGCTTTTTCCTGCAAAATAGTAGTATAAAATCCCGGCTTGATCGTTTCCCGATACCGATCCTGAATGGTTTGGATGGTGGAGCGTGATAAGGAATCCACTCCATACAATTCACGCATGGCGATTTCGACCGCCTGGCCATATCCGGTATTTCGCACTGCCGGCCAGATGGGTTCCAATAAATCCCACTTGTGGATTGGATCGGTCTGGGGGGAAAAGAATTCTTCGTAGGCCTTTGATGGCATACCCGCAGTGATCATATCGGAATCGATGTAATGCGAAAGAAGAAACGACCAGTCGTTTGCCTCGATTCGGCCATGTTTCGCCGTCAGACGTTCTTCCTCTTCGAGAAGATGTTCGTGCGTATCGATTAGTACCGTTTCGGAGACTTTCTTTGCGATCTGCTCCCGAAGATCGGAAGAAACCGCCTGGGAGATTTTCACCCACGGGCCGCCGATAGCGCCTGCCGCGGCAATCGATCCAAACGCGCCGATTTTTTTCATAGTGGCACGCCGGTCAAGTTGATTTGATTTCTCCGTCATCTCGCAGTCTCCCACATTGATAATTTTTCGGCTACCTGATTTACCTTGACAATAACACAGGGATAGCCCGGGATTAAGACTGGCTATTCATATGTTTCCGCTTGCTGGTTTTATTTGTTGAAAATCTCTAAGGGTAAATGACCAAAAGGGAGACTAAAATCCCGGATTCAGAATATA
>CAZFOX010000152.1:0-9396 GCA_964520565.1 uncultured bacterium
TATTCTCAATTCATCCTCAAGGAAGACAGCGACGAATCGAAAACCAAACTGCCAGGTAAATATTTCCTTTTCGAATCCGATTCCTTCCTGCAAATCCAGGCGCTCGGTCTTCCGATGACTCTGCGAATCCATCAGAGCGGCGAAGTGAACGAAGATTTGACTCTCCGCGCTTTTACGTTTTCTTATGAAGCGAGCGGGCAACGTCTCTCGATCAGCGTAACGGTGGAAAAAGACGGTTTGCATCTTGCCACGCGTTCGAATGGCGATTCGTCCGAACGCGTCATTCCTCATTCCGGTCCGCTCTACCATACCGATATGATCCATCTGGTCGCCGCCCGTCAGGGATTGGAAACAGGCAAACAGTTTGTTCTCCCCGTCTTCGAAGCGATGACCATGTCGCTTACGGAAGCCGTCGTGCAAGTTCTCGGCCGTGAGGAAATCGTTCTCCCCGATGGGAAGAGTGCCGATACGTTTCAGATCGAAACCGACCTCAAAGGCTTCAAAAGCAATTCCTGGATCGATACGAACGGGAATATTTATAAAGAAATCAGCAATGTGGTTGGAATCACCTCCACGGCGGTTCGAGAAACCCGCGAACAGGCCACCGACATGAGTTTCGTCTCCAGCGAAGTAAACGATCAACCTGCGCCCGAAACCGACCTCATCAAGGCCTCGCGCATACCAATCGATCCACCCATTGTCAGTCCGAAAACCGTATCCGGCATGGATATCCAACTCTCTGGCGCGGATAAAGAAGACATTGTCATCGACGGAACCTTCCAAAGCCTGCTGTCGGATGAGGAAGGCCGGTTGACTCTGCAAATCCGTCAGGCCGATTACAGCCAACTCGAGAAAGATTTGGCGGATAAACAGGAAACGCCTCCTTACTCTCTCGAAAATCCTTCCTTGCAGCCCTACGTTTCGGACGATCCCCTGATTCAATCCAATAATCCCCTGATTCGCGAGAAAGCCCAGGCCATTATCCGCGAAAGCACGTCGGCCAACCGCTGGCAGGCGGCTCGTTCCATCGCCGTATGGCTTTATCAAAACATCCAGAAAGAAATCCGCGTTACCATCCCGTCCGCAGTGGAAGTGCTTTCTACCATGAAAGGCGATTGTAACGAACAGTCCACCCTGTTTGCCGCTCTGACCCGCTCGCTGGGCATCCCCGCCAAAATTTGCGCGGGTCTGGTCTATCAGAACGATGGATTCTATTACCACGCCTGGAACGAAGTGTTCGTCAACGGGCGCTGGTATCCCATCGACGCCACACTCAATCGCATCGAGATGGACGCCGCACACGTCAAACTGACCGAAGGCTCTCTCGACACGCAAAGCGACATCGTAAAACTAATCGGGAATCTCAAGGTGACCGTGTTGGCAGTGAATCATCGAAACTAATGAATTCGCCCTGTTCGAATTGAATGGCTGATACTACTGCAATGGGCGTGGATTCCAGTGGACAGTGTAGAGGGTGCAAACGGAATATTTCATAGGAACAAATAAGAGGGACTGCTAGAATACTCCCATGAATTGCATTCCATTAATACCGATTGATAATTCTCCTATGATGGGTTGATGCTTCTATTTTCATGGTGGTGATCGGAATAATGGAATAGCCGATGAAATCAAACGCCTTCCATCCGTATACAAGGAGCGCACGACTCATGATGCCTTTCACGCGCCGACGTTTTCTTCAGACCGCTGTAACTGCCGCCGGAGCCGGATTGGCCGTTTCCACTCCGTCGTGGGCATCGGAATCCCAGGCTTCCAATCGGCCTTCCTCGACCGATATCCTGACTATCGGCCAGACCGGCGTGAAGGTATCGCGCATCGCTCAGGGAACCGGAGCGAACGGCTACGACCGCCATTCCGATCAGACGCGGTTGGGCATGGAAGGCTTTATCCGGCAGATGCGCCATGCCTACGACAGCGGTATCCGTTTCTTCGATCTGGCCGATCTGTATGGATCGCATCCTTACTTCAAGAATGCACTGAGGGACATTCCCCGCGATGAAATCGCCGTCCTGACTAAAGTATGGTTTCAGGGCGGTGGCGCGATGCCCAAAACCGACACGGCCATTCCCGCCATCGAACGCTTCAAACAGGAAATCGGAACGGACGTTCTCGACATAGTACTCGTTCACTGCGTCACCAGCTCGCGCTGGCCGGAACAGCAGAAACGCATGCGCGATGAACTCTCCGCATTAAAAGAAAAGGGAACCGTCCGCGCCGTGGGTTGTTCCTGCCATAGCCTCGACGCGCTCAAGGTAGCCGCCGAATATCCATGGGTCGATGTGATTTTTGCCCGCATCAACGACAAGCAAAAAAAGATGGACGGCGCTCCCAGCGAAGTAGCCCCGGTGCTTAAGAAAGCGCGTTCCAACGGCAAGTTTGTAGTCGGCATGAAGATATACGGCTGCGGCGATTTGACTTCTTCGGAAAACCGCGATCGATCGCTGCGCTACGTACTCGGCAACGATCTGATCGATGCCATGACCATCGGCTTCGATAAGCCCGAACAGATCGACGATACCATGGAACACGTTACGCGGGTATTGCGATCGTAATAGAACAAATTCATTCATCTAAACGATCATAAAGCGTGGACGTCTTCATCCGCGTTTTTCCCCATTTTGGCCTTAGAGAATCTTATACTGGGCCACAATCGAATAATCCGATCCCACCGATTCATGCAGGTTCCTTTCTGCTTGGCGAAAGATGATTTTACACCGTCTGGATCGCCAGTCTCCATTTATCGAGAGAGGGCCGCTGTGTTATTCCGCCACTGGCTTGGACTAATACCGGTTCGTTTCTTGAAATACCGGGAAAAATAATAGGGCGATTCAAATCCCAGATCGTTGCTGATCTCTTTGATCGATTCATGCGTGCCGCTAAGAAGAAACTTGGCTTTTTCAATTCGCAACTCAAGCAGGTATTGGTGAGGTGGAAAACCGGTATAACGTTTGAAAGCCGACCGAAGCCAGGAATAACTGACTCCCAGTGTGTTGGCCAACTGGGGAAAATCGATGGTTTCCGACATCTGCTCCGTCAGAATCGATTTGGCTTTTCGCACGACTTGCTGGATATATGTCGTGTCGTCACCCATCGAATAATTCAGTGAATAAAGCTTCGAGAGGATTTCCAGGGTGAAAGCGGCGATAGTCTGTTGAAAGCCAAACGGCTCGCTCTTGATAATATCGATAATATTGTCGAAAAGCCCCAATAGAGATTCGTCGAATCCCGGATAAAAAACCGGTTTTTGCGGTGTAAAAAACTCCTTTTTAATGATGTGGTGGACATAATTCCCATTAAATCCCACCCAGTGCTCGTTCCAGCCCGTTTCCGGATTCGGCCAATAACGGTGCCATTGATTGGGAAAGAGCAGAAAAACGGTTCCCGCCTCGATTTTTTTGAGTCCAGTCTCTTCGCAATCGAAATAACCGGAACCGTAGGTGATATAAACGGCCTGCCAGGAATGAATAACGCGCCCCCGGTCGATGGAGAAATTATATTCGGGAGGATGACCTGGCGGGGGATAAGACGTATGAGGCGGGATTCGGGTACGCCCTGCGTCGGTGACATACAATCCCCAATCGCGATCCTTAGGGCTGGCTAAAAGGTAGCGGAAAAAACGGTTTTCGATTCTCTCCATTGCTTCAACTTCCCATCATATGGCATAAAAGGTCAAAATAGGCAATCAAAAAATCTCAGTCCTTCTGTGTACGTATCCCTTGAGTTCGTGATGGAATTCAAGTCAATCTTCCCATAACTCATGCCGAACGAATGCAGACTCTGTCATACAATTTGATTCCCCGGAATTAAGTTATATTTGATTTGTAGATTATTTGAATTATAGGGTGTGTTATTTGTAATCATATTCAATTCAATGAGTTTTTAACTGTCCAGGGAAAATCAATGTAGATCGCTCCGATTATAGATTGAATTGCAGGGAATTTGTCCCTGTCAAAAAGTGCATCCATTCTATCATTTTGTTTATTGAAATAGGAGGCTTCTTGTGCACACAATTAACCACTTAGATTCTTTCAAGGCGATTCTGCGAGTTTATCTCTTAGAATACGTTTGGAGCCTTGAAAGAATTTGAAAAACCCGAATTTCAAATATCTTTGGCTAGGATTTAGCGATCTGAAAATGGAGGAGAAAAAGATGAAAAGAATGGGTATTATTCAATGGGCACTTGCAATAATCACTGTTGTTATGATTGCCTCGTATGCCAACGCTGGCGTTCAATATCAAAATGATTTTGAAAATCCATCCAGTGAGAATCCATCCCAGGCATGGCCGGAATGGGTCGACATGTCCGACGGTCCCATAAAAGCGGTCAATGGCCGTATCGAATGGACCGGCTCGGGGAATCATTGGATTCGATTGAACAAGGAACTTCCTCAGGAATATTCGGTCGAATTCGATTTCTTTTACCATAACGCTATTGTGGGGCGGTTCTCGTTCTGGCCTCTGGTCGGTTCGGATGCTTCGACGGGGAATGGAATCTTCACTCGCCATAATTACTTCCTGCGTCAAACCACCCACTATTTTAACGGAACCAACACAGTCCCCAGCGAGGGGCCTTGCGACCTGACGCTCCCCCTGGACGCCAAACCCCATCGGATTCGGGCGGAAGTCAGCGGCGATCACGTACTATTGATGTATAAGAATCGGGGCGAAGGCGGATGGATTCTCATTGACGACCGCGATTTCCCCGCGTTTGGCGACGGTCCTCGTTACATTCAATTGGGCTACAATCTGGATTCCGCTCCCGCCGGTCTGATTTACATTGACAACCTGGTTGTCAGTTACCGGGATGAAAATTTGTTCAGCTATAAGAATAATTTCGATGTGGCCATCGATCCTAATCCCTCCACGTCCTGGCCGGAATGGGTGGATATGTCGGACGGTCCGGTCAAGGCGGTCAATGGCCGTATTGAGTGGACGGGTTCGGGGAACCATTGGTTGCGGCTGAACAAGGAACTCCCGCTGGAATATTCGGTCGAATTCGACTTCTTTTACCATAACGCCATCGTCGGACGGTTCTCGTTCTGGCCTTTAGTCGGTTCGGACGCATCGACGGGGAATGGTATCTTCACTCGCCATAATTACTTCCTGCGTCAAACCACCCACTATTTTAATGGCACCAATACCGTTCCCAGCGAGGGACCCTGCGATCTTACACTTCCGTTGGACGCCAACCCCCATCGGATTCGGGCGGAAGTGAGCGGTGATCACGTGCTCTTAATGTATAAAAATCGGGGCGAAGGGGGTTGGATTCTTATAGACGACCGCGATTTTCCCCCATTTGGGGATGGCCCTCGTTATATTCAATTAGGGTACAATCTGGATTCCGCTCCCTCCGGTTTAATTTATATCGACAATATTGAAGTTCGTGGCGTGGCCGCGAACCGGGCGACCATCAGCCGTGCGATGAGCGCATCGCATTTTGAAGCAGATACGCCCCTGTCCATAACCCTACCCGTCCAGATCAAGGGAAGCGTTCCAACGCTGGATGTGATCGAAGGATTTCCAACAGGTTGGGCGGTATCCAACGTCTCGAATGGCGGTGTGGTTTCCGGAGGCAACATCTACTGGTCGCTCAAGAACCTGAGCGAATCGCTGACTCTATCCTATACCACCACTCCCCCCCGGCTTCTGCAAGACCGGGTGGCGGGATTCTCGGGCAGTTTCGATCAGGGCGATGGCGAAGAACGCATCACGGGAGAAACGGCCATTTCGATTCGGTTGCCTTACCTGTACCGGGAAGCCGTCGATTACGACTTCAGCGGAAGTCCGGTGGATGGGAAGAAATATCCAACCCAGTACGAGTTGGATGTGAAATACACAAAAGGCATGGATGGATTACCCAGCAATGTCGCCTACGTGCGTCCCTCCGGCGACGGCTCGACTCCTCAATTGAATCAGATATTTGAATTCCCTGCAAATGCCGATTTTCATCAGTCCAATCCCAATGGCACACGCGGTGGAGAATACGACCTGGACGGTTTCCGGGACGATGCCGAAGTCGGTTTGGAAAAACGGGGAGATCTGTATAGCATTGGACAGGGCATCACCGGCGGAGATTGGTGGCGATATACCTTCGACCTCGGCGCGGGCGATCAAGTCTTGTATTTGAACCTGTCGATTAACAACGGATGGGGACACACCGGCGCCGCCTTGATCGATATCTTTGTAGACAATCAATTCAAAGGGGAAATCCGCGTTCCGGACACTCTGGGATTCGATGTGTTCAAGATGTTCAGCGTAGGTCCTTTCCCGGTAACCGGCGGTATTCATTCCATCGTGGTTGCTTTTCCGGCGCTGCCCACCGGCTATCACGATCCCACCGGTTTTCAACGTCTGGAAGTGGTTCGTGTGCAAGGAATCGGGAATGTGACTCGCCAGCTCACACAGGATGGATTCTTCGATCCCAGCCAACCGCTGAAGGTGTCTCTGAAAGCGGAAACCGTCTATGGTTCGTACAAACCGTATATCGAAGAATATCTCCCTTCAGGCGCTAGCGTGCAGGAGATTAGTAACGGCGGGAAACAAGTCGGCAATAAAATTATCTGGGATTTGGCGGCGATCACAGCTTCGCAAACGGTTACCTATACGCTCGCACCATCCAAGGGAGCGAAATTCCTCCTCTTTGACGGCTTATGCGATATCGGGCTTCCTCTCGCCCGGCCGATTGGCGGCGATACCAGTGTCACCAACAAACTCTGGCTCTTTGGAGAACCCGTCGGTTCGCCCAAAACCGATGAATTCAACGGAACGGCTCTCGGAAATCCATGGTTTATTGAATACGGAAGCGATCCTCAACTTTCCACGAATTACAAAGAGGGTGTCGCAGTGGATATCGCCGATGGCGTCTTGAAATTCTCTGCCGATCCAGGGGGAGTCGGGGATAAATTCAACGATTGGTCTGCCGGACGGCGAGCGCCGATGATCCTTCGTACCGACATCCCCAATGGTGATTGGCGAATCGAGACCAAATTGAAAGTGGCCGATGTTTTTGCCTGGTCGGAATATCACGTAGGGCTTACCGTTACCTATAATAACGGCAGCGATACGGATGTCAGCCTCGATGAGTATCTCTTCGGCTTCTACGGCTCCGATATCCGGGTCGAACTGACCAATCAGGGCGCACGGGGCATTCTTCAGTATCACACCTATCAGGACCAATACGATTGGATCGACTGGATGCTGGCGGGCAATGTAGAAGCCGTCATTGGTGTGACCCGGCGTTCCGATGAATTGGTCTTCAGCGCGCAATTTCCGGGCCGTCCCTGGCAGTTGGTCGGCGCTCCCGTCAAAGAAACCCGTAAACCCACACGGGTTGGGCTGTTCGCCAAAATATGGGGTACAACCAATTACGCCGTCACCGAATACGACAACTTCACGATGCAGGAATTTGAAGTATTCACCGGTGTGTCCGACTGGATGGTTTACTAAGATCGATCGAGGGAGGCTGCTATGTTATGTAACCTCCCTCTTTTTTTTATTCGAAACGCAAATAAGAACGTAATTTCGAGAATTACTCTAAAAGATTGACCGTTAAATATTGTCGGGTTTAAGAGCATACTAGGGAGCAACTGGCAAATAGGATCATTATGAGATTGCTTCGCTTTGCTCGCAATGACATTGCGATACGTTCGTGTCATTGCGAACGAAGTGAAGCAATCGAAAAGCCGGATCGTTGTTTTTACTCGACACTTTTTGTTGGCCGCTCTACGAATGTTTATCCCCCAAACTAAGGGAGATTAAGGGGCAATGTCATTCAAGTAACGGATTTTGGGTGCCAAGGGCGGCGTTTTTCCGCCCTTGCGGTTTTCCAGGACGATCTTTTCATATAAGCCTCTGGTATTGTACGAATCGATCCGAAGCCGGATAATCGCCTTGAATCAGTCTGGTCATTCAATCGGTCATAGAGAGGAGTCTATGAGAACATGAAACGATGGTGCTTTTTTCTTTGGTTATCCGCAGTGATTTGGGTGGGCTATTCCTCTTTTGCAGGAAATCCCGGCGAATTGACGATTACAACCCTGGAACAGGTGCGGGAACGATTCGCCGATCCTCCGGCGGCTTACCGCCCCGCGCCGCTGTATGTGTGGAACGATGACATGCAGGAACAAGAGATCGCCCGCCAGTTGGACGAGTTCAAGGCAGGCGGTTTTGGGGGAGTATTTGTGCATCCCCGGCCGGGTCTGGTGACTCCATATCTCTCCGAGCGCTGGCTCAAAGTGTGGCGCTTTACCGCCGATGAAGCGGAAAAACGGGGTATGGTCACGTATATCTACGATGAAAACAGCTACCCGTCCGGATTCGCAGGTGGATTCGTCCCCGACGCGATGCCCGATGCGGCGCAGGTCTCCCTGCATCGTCAGGAATTCAAATCGGAAGACTTCGAAAAACTGGTCGTCGATAAGAACAGTATCGCCTTATACCGCGTCACCGATCCAGCGGCGGGCGCATACGAACGAGTGGCTATCCCCAGCCTGACCGGCCAGGAAACGAAATCCGCCAAAGATCTGAATCTATCCTCCGCCGCGTATATTCTATACAGCCGGCGCTACGGCGGCCCTTCGCCCTGGTATGGCGGAAAGACCTTCGTCGATCTCATGCGCCGCGATGTAACCGATAAATTCCTGGACGTCACTTTCGGCGCGTACGACAAGGCCTTATCGGATATTTACGGCAAATCCGTACTTGCCTGTTTCACCGACGAACCGCAGGTGGCGGGTTGTTGGTCCCCGATGATTCCTCCGGCATTCGAAAAACGCTGGGGCTACGACATTCTCGACCATCTTCCTTCCATTCACGCCGATATGGGCGATTGGCGCAGAGTCCGTCACGATTACAGCGCAACCATCCTGCAACTCTTCATGGATAATTTCGCCCAACCCTATTACGAAGCCTGCGAAAAGCGGGGCATTGCGTTCACCGGCCACGTCTGGGAACACGGTTGGCCGCATTTGAACCACAATCCCGATATCATGAGCTTCTACGCCTGGCAACGCTGGCCGGGAATCGACTGTCTGATGAACCATTACGGAGAAGAAACCGACGCCCAGTTTGGCAATTACCGCTCCAACAAAGAACTTGATAGCGTCGCCAATCAATTCGGGCGAGTGCGCCGCCTGTGCGAAACCTACGGCGCGGGCGGTTGGGATTTGACGTTGGAAGACGTCAAACGCATCGGCGACCATCTCTACGCGGGCGGTATCAATCTGATGAATCCGCATTTGAGCTATTACACCATCCGCGGGGCGCGCAAACGCGATCATCCCCAGTCGTTTTCCTATCACGAACCGTATTGGGAAGCGTTTCATATTCCCATGGATTATCAAAGCCGTCTTTCGTGGGCGCTGGCGGGCGGAAAAGCGA
>CAZFOX010000153.1:0-9378 GCA_964520565.1 uncultured bacterium
GGCAGGAATCGTACACTTAAAGGGGAGAATAGGCCCATCGATCAAGCGAATTACTTCTCCAAGGCTAATATCGCGTGGGTTTCGAGCCAAGCGGTAACCCCCTCCCGCGCCGCGTTTGCTTTCGACCAGCCCGGCACGTTTCAATTCCAGCAGTATCTGAACCAGAAATGGGTGGGGAATCGATTCATCCTCGGATATCTCTTCCAATGTTCGAACATTATCTGTTTCGTAGGCTTGCGCCAAATCGAGGATCGCTAAAACTGCATATTCTCCCTTTGCGGAAATTCTCATGTTTACCACCTAAACGCCCCTGAAATGGTCTTGGGCACATCATGATATCTCAATATAAAAAAGCCTTATCAAATTGGTCAAATTAATGATGACCAATCATATCATACTTTAATTTTTAGACCTATACAAGACGATCAAAAAAGTCAAATTTAATGATTAAATTGGCCTTGCTCATCTGAGTGTAAAATAAATTAAATTCTCTTTCAATCGAAATAAAAAAATCGGTACTGAACACAATGTTTTCTCTGTTATGAAATCTCGTAATAGTGTTTTTGTAATAAATTTGGGATGAGGATAATGGCAACCAGTTTATCATTTTAAGGTAAAACCAATGGACATATTTGAATAAATCCCTCGTGAATCCTGAATCGATCCTGTGTTTCTATATGGCCTGGTAGATATTTCTGTTTTCGATTGGATTTCGCCTATATGAAACGTGGGAGAATTTGTAATGATGGGCTTAGTAGGAGGTGGAGAAGGAAACGGATCGCGGCGAGAAACGCTGCCACAACCGATCATGAATCCAGGCATGCAAAGCAAGTATATAAAAAGCCCCATCAGCCGAGTTATCCTTTTCATGTTCAACCTCCGGCTGCTATCCTCCAATGATTCCCTTATTGTTTGTAGCACACTTGGCCAGTGGGATTCAATAGGAGTGGTTCTGATTTTGCAGTTTCTATTTTAAGCAAACAAATAAAAGGGGGAGGAGTGTATTTAAATCCTTTCTGACTTGTGGAAGAAAAAAGGAGTTGATATGGAAGAAACACAAGAGTGGTTCTAAAAATTACGTTCATATATGCGTTTCGAAAAAGCCAGAAATGATTGGCTTTTTCGAAGAGGGAGCGTGAAATTACCGCACAAACTTTTGAGAACCGCTCTATTTTCTGACAGAAACAAGCGCTTCGGCCAGTTCGATAAAATCGTGACAGATAATTTCGGGATGAGCGCTTTCCATATCTCTGCGACCGCTTTCACCCATCGCGCCCGATAGAAGAGCCGCACAAGGGCAATCGATTTTTTTAGCAGCCCATATATCGGCCATGGCATCTCCTACAATCAGAATCTTATCCCGTCCGGGGAGCGGCGAATTGGACAGGCGATAGAGACTCATCACATCCAGTTCGGGCCGGATGGATTTAAGAAAGACGTATGGATGAGGTTTGCTTAAGGTATCCGTGATTCCATTCCGCTTGAGTTCCTTCTCGGCTTCCTCCACTTCATCATGAGTAACGATCCGCTCGGAATCGAAATACGATACCGCTTTCCATTCCTTCAAAGGAGTCAATATTTCATTTCGTGGGCGTCCTGTTGCGATTCCGATTTGATAACCTGCTCGTTTAAGGGCTGTGAGGGCAGCGTGAGTTTTTACCCGGCCATTCAATGGTTCTTCGTTATGGATCAATCCCGGTTTGGGAGTATAGGGGATCGAACAACCGTATGTGTCGCAATACAGGTCTTCCCCGAGATACCATTGCTGAAACAGGTCCCGGCATTCTTCCCAGAGAGCGGTTTTCCGGCCAAACAAAGGGTACCGGAAAGAGGGATCGTCATCAATTAATGTGTTGATTTCATCCAAAAGCCGAACACCTCGCACGTCGGGATGGAAATCGTCCATGATGCGCAGTTCGATTTTGTTGACGGGAGCAATGGCGCATTTTCTTTCGCGAAACCAGGATCCCCAGAGGTGAAAATCGTGAAGATGCAACAAGTCTGTCCAATTTTCCTGTTTACTTTTATATTGGAGGTCGTCCCAGATGGGGGAGAGATGTTCCTTCATGCGATGACGGTTGGAAATGTCATCCTGAGACGGATCGAGACTTTCATCGGAGGATAATGGTGGCGTTTTTCCCATTAAGGCATGGAGGATTTGGGAAAAAGGGGAGAAAAGAGGTGTTATATACAGCCCAACAACCATATAGGCCAAATCCCAATTACTATTAATCCCACGCGATTTGCACCGTTTAATCAGTTCAGAGGGGAGATATTTACGCCATTCATGGCGCGATCCGCGGTGAATTCGTTGATAGTAAAGTCCAGCGATAGGCGTATAATCGGGTGGATACAAACCCAAATAAGCCGGACTATCCAATATATCACGTATCACCAGGCCCGCCGTATCCCAATACGCGCTTTCACTGGTAATGACGCCGTCCATATCCAATACCAGCAATTCGATGTTTTGTAGCGAGTGCCTTTTCCGAATCGGCTTACTCGAATTCCAGAGCGGTTCTCAAAAATTTGTGCATCAATATTACGCTCCATCTTCGAAAAAGCCAATCATTCCCGGCTTTTTCGAAACGCGAAGAGGAACGTAATTTTGAGAATCACTCTCAAGTACAATCAAACACGTTTTTTCGAGTTTTTCAATCGCCTGGCGGGATTATTTCCAAACCCGCATTATTGCAGAGCGGCGGGGAGTGGTGTAACTCGTTGAATGGGGGAAAAAAGAGTATCGCGTTCGACCGGATCCCGGCCCGCTTCTTCGATCAGGCGGCGTATCGTGGTAACCGTCATGATCTTGGGGGATGTGGAACCCGCCATATGCACGATCTTTTCGTCGATGACGGTTCCATCGAAATCGTCCGCGCCGAATCGCAGCATAGTCTGGGCGGTTTTGACACCCAGCATAGTCCAATAGGATTTAATGTGGGGGAAATTGTCTAGATAAATACGTGAAACGGCATGCACACGCAGGTCTTTGAGACCGGTGCACATCAAACCTTCCAAGCGGGTATTCCGCGATTGAAATCGAAGAGGAATAAAGGTTATAAATCCCCCAGTCTCATCCTGGAGCGGACGAAGATGGGCGAGATGGTCGATGATTTCCTCCGGCGTTTCGATATGCCCGTACAACATAGTGGCGTTACTTCGCAAGCCCAATCGATGCGCCGTACGGTGAACGTCGAGCCATTCCTCGACGTAGAGTTTCCCCGGACATATCTTTTCTCGAACGCGGGGCGCAAACATCTCCGCACCTCCACCGGGCAGAGAGCCGAGACCGGCCTCTACCAGGTCTTGCAGGACGGTTTCAATTGGCCTGCCAGATAGGCGTGAAAAATGGGAGATTTCCACGGCGGTGAAGCATTTGAGATGGATATAGGGGAAGCGGGATTTCAACGCTTTTAATAGGTCAAGGTAATAGGAATAAGGCAGATCGGGATGAAGGCCGCCGACGATATGAAATTCCACCGCTCCCATCTGCGCTCCCTCTTCCGCGCGTTGGATCATTTCATCGATGGTGTAGGTGAATGCCAGTGGCTGGCCTGTTTTTTGGGCAAAAGCGCAGAATTTGCAATGATCCTCACAGACGTTGCTGTAATTGATATGACGGTTCACGATGTAATAGGCACGGTTGATGTTCCAACGCTGGCGAACGATCTCCGCTAGGCGTCCCAATGTATGAATGTCGGTTGTCTGAAAGAGAACCAGCGCATCCTCATCGGAGATGCGGTCTCCATTCCGAACTTTCGTTTCGATATCGTGCAGGGTCATATTCGATCTTTGCCTGGTACAGTTTCTGATGATTGGAGTGGTTCCCGTAATACCCATAGCAACGGAATTTTGATAACAACTCCAATTCATTATTCCTCTGGATTGCCGATAGAAAAGGGGAAGATGGCTCGATTGGAATTGTTATTGAAGAGAGATTTCCTGTATGGATTCAATGAAGAGAGAAGATATCTCAATCCGGAGTCATATCGAACGCATGATTTCTGAGTGCATTTAGGCCAGGTTGACTACCAGTTGGACTTCTCCTTTTGTGATACGCAACTCTTCCGCGATCCTGTCAGCCGTCCAACCTTTTTTATGCAGTTCAATGATGCGGTCGCGGTCTTTGTGATTGGAGAGGTTTTGTTTGGGATTCAGGGGAACCACACGAGTGGAAGAAGCGGCGGGGAGGGTTTTTTCTTCCATCGTTTCTTTCTCTTTTTGATCCTGAATCTTCTCTTCCAGGCGTTTGCACAAAACCTGAAGAGTCTGGGTTTGAAGAGTCATTTTACTTAGCTGCGATTCGGTATATTGCTCGATTTCATCGACCAATTCGGAAAGGGATGTTTGAATCATCTGCATGTCGCGCACTGTAAAAGACGGCGTCTCGGGAGGTTTGTGTGCCGACTCATTGGATAATCGGCGCACTTCCCCTTTCAGTTGGAAAACCCAATAGGCAAGAATGACGGCGATGGCGAGAAACCCGCAGTCGGATAGTTCCATGACATTCCCTCAACCAATCAATTCCAAAAATCAGAAGTACGACTATCGAAACCGATTCAAGCCTGAATATCAAGGTGCATGCCGTGAATGCCGTCCTGAACGCGCGGTTTTTCCTCGGCGGACGTTTTGGGGTTTTCTAGTTTGGCCGCGCGCCGCCGGTTTGGATTGCGCGTGTTACTCTCCCGGTCTAAATCTTCCTCGTTGATCCGGTCTTTCTCTTCCTGCTCTTCCGCCGTTTGCACGGTCGTTAATTGTTCGCGCGTCTGGTCTTCGGCTTCCTTTACCAAAAGCATCGGCACGGATTGAACCTGCTGATGCTGCGTCTGCTGCATCTGTTGCATGATTGGCATATTCGCCAATGGATTTTGGAAGTCGGCAATTCCCACAATCGACCTCCTCGATGGACGATCTGCTTGACCTCGGACTGGCGATCAAATGACCAGATCCTGTTGCCATACAGCCAGTTTGCCTCGCAGACGAAGCATAGCCTTGGTGTGCAGCTGGCAGACGCGAGATTCAGTAACCTCAAGTACTTCGCCGATTTCACGTAATGTTAACTCTTCGTTATAATACATGATCACGACGAGACGTTCTTTTTCCGGTAAATTTTCGATGGCCTCGGTCAACAATTCTACGATTTCTTCCTGATGGATTGTGTCTCTGGGATCGTCGGTGTTGTGCGCCGGCGTTACATCGGCGCGGGTGGTTGTTCCATCGTCGGATATACGCAAAACCTCGTCCATGGATAGCAGCGCGGAACGGCTTGCATGGCTGATCAGGCCATGCAATTCTTCCACCTGAATACCCAGTTTTTCTGCCATTTCCATCTCATTGGCCGGGCGCATCAATTGGCTTTCCAATTCGGCGTAAGCGCTTTGCAGGCGGTTGACTTGTTGCCGGAGAGAACGCGGGATCCAATCGACCGACCGGAGTTCATCGATAATCGAACCTTTGATCCGGGGAATGGCGTAGGTGATAAATTTGACTTCCCGGTTTGGATCGAATCCGTCGATAGCCGTCAAAAGGCCCATCACGCCACAGGAATACAGGTCGTCGTAATCCAATACCTCGCTTTCAATATGCGAAACGGCCAACATTCGGTTAATCACATACTTAACCAGATGGATATATTTTTCCGCCAATTTATCCCGAGCATCCTGGGAGCGGGTTTTTACATATTCTACCCAGAGTATTTTCTCTTCTTCGGGAGAAATTTTTTCTTTGATTGCGTTATAGTACCGCATGAATATTGCCCGCTCCGGCTTCCTTGCCCGTTTATTTCTCAAAGAAACGATCGTTCATCAATGAATGGGAAACCATACTTACGTCATTTGGCGTTTTATTCTTCTCGGGATGACTGCTGCGCTTCCACGCGAACCTGTTGAACGTTATTTTCCTTAAGAATTGCTATCATTCGATCGTTGAGAACTGCCCCCTGGCGTACCAAAAGCGCGCCTTCCTTGCTGTACACCGCGTCGATGACTTTCATGCCGGGACTTAATTCGGGGATGCTCATCGATAGAGCAACCCGCCGGCTGTTCATATTCTTTAATTGTTCTACTCGTTCCATTGCCTCCATACGGTACGATTCGACTAAAGGTTCTTCCGTGGTGCGTTCGTATATCCATCCCCATATATACCCAAGAATACCAAAAACGATGATTGAAACGCAGGCATTGCGAAATACAAGGTAAAAATCGGTCCCCTGAGTGATCAGTGTTGTCATGGTCACCAGGAGAAATCCGGTAAAAGCTGTCAGGGCGAATAACTGTTTTTTTATCCGGGAGATATCCCGGAATAATTTACGTTTATCCATCGATCGACCTGTGGATACAAAATTTCTTATTATACTTTACCACATTCTTAAATTAAAAGCAATATAATCAATTTACAGGGTTTACATGTTTTGTAACACAGATTGTCACTCGATAGCCATCGATGTTTCCTGTCTTTCGATGGAAGAAAACTAATGGATATCAATCGATCTGAAGGGGCATATCGGCATTGGTGGGATTCGGGCCGGATGGGATAATATCCTGGATGCGGCCCCGCTGTTTGCGGATCAGTTTTTCTGCTTGTTTTCGCTTAATTCCACAGAAATGCATGACCAATGCGGTTTTTACTCTTCCATTCGCGTCCTGTAATAACTGTTCCACCTGATTCTTGGGTAGGTTGGTTAACATCGTTACAATCCGGACAGACCGATGCTTTAATTTATTGCATGTTGCCTTCAGATCGACCATTAAGTTCTGGTAGACTTTGCCAATGCGAATCATCGCGGTTGTGGTCATCATGTTCAAAACCATTTTGGTAGCCGTTCCACTTTTCATACGAGTGGAACCCGTGATGAGTTCGGGGCCGACCAGCAGATGGATAACGACATCGATATCGGGTATCCCGTCGGGATTGGGATTACAGGTAATGAAAATCGTTTTGGCACCCAGGCTGTGAGCTTCTTGCAAGGCTCCCATCACGAATGGGGTAGTGCTGGATGCGGCGATGCCACAGACTACGTCGCGATGGCCAACGCGCCGGTCGCGAACGGCTTCGGCACCCAGTTCGGGATGATCTTCGGCCTGTTCGACTGAGCGGCGTAGAGCTTTCCACCCTCCAGAAATGATGCCCTGTACCATTTCTGGATCCACTCCGAACGTGGGAGGACATTCGCTGGCGTCGAGGACGCCAAGGCGGCCGCTGGTACCCGCTCCCACATAAATCAATCGGCCTTCCTGAAGAAACGCTTCCTCGATCAGATTCACGGCTTGTTCGATGGCGGACAAGGCCGGTTCGATGGCGCGATAGGCGTAAAGATCTTCAGCATGAATGAGTTCGAGGATTTCCCGAGTGGACAGGCGGTCGATATTCATCGACCGGGGATTTCGCTGTTCCGTAATCAGAGAGGCCAGTTTTTCCGCAGAGACAGTCATGCGATCTCCTCGACAATCTGCTCGTAATGCAAATCGGCTCCGGGAAGGATTTTCAATTCGGCGTTATAACTTTCCTGAAGCCGTTTCATCTGTTCCATTTTTTCCTGATTGATTTTCTCCGCCAGGCGGGGATGAACGCGTAGAATCACGCGTTGTGCGCCTTCTTCGCGGCAGATTTCTTCAAAAGTTCTAAAGATTTTCAAAATCATGCTTTCGGCTGACAGGATATAACCTTCCCGCTTGCAATAGGGACAGGGTTGAGTCAATGCCTTATTGAGGCTTTTTCGAACCCGTTTGCGAGTCATTTGGAGCAGTCCCAGTTCCGTCAGGGGGTAAAGATGGGAACGGGATCGATCGATTTTTAACCGCTCCTGGAAATGGCGAATCAATTCATCCTGGTGATCTTTGGACCGCATATCGATGAAATCGACGATGATAATGCCGCCGATATCCCGTAACCGAATTTGGCGGGCGATTTCCGTCGCAGCTTCCAGGTTGGTTTTAAAAACGGTCTCTTCCAGATTCGACTTACCGATATACCGGCCGGTGTTGACATCGATGACAGTCATGGCTTCCGTTTCATCAATGATGATATATCCACCGGATCGCAGCCAGACCTTGCGGGTTCGCAGGCTGTGGATCTCCGATTCGATTCCATAGGCACGGAAAATCGCCGATGAATCGTCGTATAAGGTGACGTGATGGACAGCCTGAGGGAATTGTTTCTTGACAAATTCAACGATCTCACCGTAAAGAGAGGGTTCGTCCACGACGATTTCTTCGATTCCGTCGCTGATCAGGTCTTGGATGAGTAAAAAGACCATACTGGGATTTGGTGAACCAGCGAGGGAGCTTTACTTTTTTCGCTTTGTTCGAGAATGCGATTCCATTCTTTTTGCAAAAATACCAGGTCTTTTGAAAACTCTTCTTGCTCCACATCGCGACCAGCAGTTCGAATGATGGCTCCCATATTATCCGGCAGCAAGGAAGACACAACTTTTTTTAATCGTTCCCGTTCCGATTCATCCTCGATGCGGCGGGAGACACCCAAGTGTTTTGTATTGGGCAGTAAAACCAAATACCGGCCCGGTAAAGAAATGTTGGTTGTAACCCGGCTGCCTTTCGCCCCGATGGGTTCTTTGTATAGTTGAACCAGGATGGTTTGGCCTTCTTTAAGAAGATCGCGGATGCTGAGTGTTGGAAGGTCTGGTTCGGTCTCTTTGGCTTCTTGTTCTGCTTCGTAGCCGTTTTCGTCATCATCCAGGTAATCGTATTCATGAACCTGGGGCAGTAGATCGTAGACATAGAGGAAGGCGTTGCGTGGCAGGCCGATATCGACGAATGCGGCGTCGATCCCGGGCGTGATGGATGTAACGATTCCCTTATAGATATTCCCGACGATCCGTTGTTCTTCCTTGCGTTCAAAGAAGTATTCCGAGAGTTTGTTATTCTCGATAACCGCGATTCGAATTTCATAATCATCCGCGCTGATCAGGATTCGACGTTGCATGTTTGGTTTTACAACTCCGTATCGGCTTCAACGATCAAAGGTTCCAATATCCCATCCCTTTGCCTGGAGTAAATGCCCAATCGGACGGATTTGTCAATTTGGATTGTACAATCGAATCTTGTTGCCAAACCATTCATGATACAATCCGCTTTGGTGTATTTGCCACCATCGACCTGGCAGGTGTAGATAAGCCGAAATCCCTGTGGTGGTAAAGGTTCGATTGAAGTGTGGATTAGATGGAGTTCCTGGCGGATATCATCCTGGTTCAATGTTTCCTGGAAGAGGTTCATCCATTCTTCTCGATAAGGATGTACCAAGGCATCAATCGAGTATTGAAATGCGTCCACCCAGGCGGTTATTTTACGAGTATTGGGTGGGATCGTGCGTACGGCGGCAATATGAATTCCATCCGGACAATTATTCTGCAAATGGTCCAAC
>CAZFOX010000154.1:0-9370 GCA_964520565.1 uncultured bacterium
GTTGGGTCCGACCTCCATGGCCGATTCGACATTCTTCACTTTATTACTCCCGTTTTTTCTTTCGTCCACCACCTTGCTTCCCTTGGGGACGCGGATGGACAATTCGGGGAGCGATTTTCCCCGGTTCACTTTTGCGGATAGAAGCGTATGGACCTCGGTGGCTTCCCGGGTTAGAGGTCCGTATTCCATACGGTATTCCGGACGCCAGAAAATCCCCACTTGAGGAACTCGGACATTTCCCTTATCGATCTGCATGAAAGCCAGATAGTTTCCCTTCCATTGAACGTTACCATCCACCCGGTAAACGATTTCATAGGAATTTCCCTGGGCATCGCAGAGTAATTCATACTCGTATTTCGTATTGGCTTTGGAATTCTTCACGATGGCAAGAAGGCGGTATCGATCCTTATCTTCCACCTTCATACTCAGCGAAGCTTCGTCCGTCACATTCAGAAAGGTCTCATGCCAGAACGGAAACTCGATCGAGCGCTTGAGGTTTAATTTTTCCCGGATTCGTAAAGTAACGTCGTTACTGGGATTGAATATATTTTTGCTTAGAGACGGACTTTCATCGACATACGAACCCACGGAAAGATCGGGATAATTAACCAGAACCTGTTTTAAGGTCAGTTCGTGTGTCGGCTCTCTGTCCATCATTTCCATCATGTTCTCGGAGGAGGGCATGGTAAACGATTCCTGATCCAAAATGGATCGAATCTCCTGTTCGGCGCCGGTTGTACTGAACGAACAGATGGAATATTTCCAGGTGGAAATACCTAGTCCCTCAAAGAACAACAGATTTCCATTAATCAGGTTGTCGCTCAGCGCGTCCTCGCGCATTAGCTGCGAGAAGAGAATTTTCTGAGCCATGTCGTCCGATAGGGGTTCTAGAGTTTGGCTGGCTTCTTCCAGCGTTTTATTGGTTTCCGTTTCCGCGATTTTTTTCGCCTCCTCTTTGGTGTAGGCAGGATGATAAAAACTGCGGGAAACGATAAAACGGAAATCCTGGATTTCCGCCTCCCGCATGCGGAGGGCGTTTAATATATCCTGCATGGTTGGCACGGCAGCCTTACTGTCTTGTGAATAAACCGGAATAGCGGTTAACAGAAAGCCGATCGAAAGAATGGCTGTCATGCAGATGGAGATTTGAGTATAAATAGAATGCTTTTGGAGTCGAATCGAAGAGTGAGTTTTCATGGTTCATCCTTTTCCTTCATCAGAGTGGATTTTGATGGGTGGTCAGTCCGTGGAACAGCCCGGATCGGTCAATTTTTCTTTGCAAGGATAGACAAAACTGGTCTGGGGATCCGGTTCCCGGAACGAATAAACCTTGCAATAAAAATAAGTCCAATAATTACAGGGTTTTGTGATACATTCTTGCACATAATTATAAACATCCGACGAAGCGACGCCTTCTTTAATATCCCGGCAACTATAGAATCCTGTGCTTACATGGGTGCTGCATACGCGATGTGGCGATGCCCATCCATATGAATAGGGACATTGAATCTGATAGTTGCAATTTGTTCCATACATAACGACTGCATATCCCCAGCAGGTATCGCTGGCCTGCGATTCCGGATTGAAATATAGAGGTAATCCAAGAATCCCCGCCGACAGCAAAAATAAAAGCGCAAATCCAATTGAGTGAATAAGTTTTGAGCGAATAGGCTTACCCATGTGTTAACCTCCTATAACAATGGAAGGGTGAGATATTGTGCGTCACATTAGCATACAAATTTTTTAAAGTCAATTTGATTTTTTGGAAAAAACAAATTTATCATTTTATTAATATTCAATTGATTAGAATATAATATTTGTTGTATAGATGTATATAACTGTGCAAAAAAAGACAGGACTTCTTTCCTGCCTTAGGATCCATGCTACTCTCTCACGGAATGGGTCGCGGAAAGTCCTACCTAAATACAGGCCAATCAATCACCGACGTATCGGTTTGAATAAAAGGACCGGCGTTATAATTACGGGCAACTTCATCGGCAGAAAGATATCGGTTATAAATCGCTACAAGGTGAAATTGCCCCAACCAGGCTCGTGCGGCAGACACCTCATTTCCTAGACCGAACTTATATGTATCGTCCCAGTTGGAAAACTCACCTGGAACATTGTCGATGGGAATATTTCCATTCTGAAAAACGGGCAGGGATCCATTATTGATGTATACGGCCACCGATCCTGAAGCCGCGCGGGTCCATACAACGTGCGTTAGCGCTTCTGTCAACGATCCGATTGGACTATCCGCTTGAAATTCACTGTTTTCCGTTGTTCGATAGCGCATTTCCATTCGGTTGCTTCCCGCGTTATACCGCCCTTGTCCCAGCGTGAAATTTCGGCTGGTGGTATCCAGCGAACATGTGATGATCCGCGCCGGACCATTTTGACTGATATCGGAGGTTTTAATCCATCCTTCCACTGTGAGTTCGTTAGTCAACTTGCACGCCTGGATGATTTTGGTTGCTGGCCCCTGAGTTTCAATATGATTCACTCCAGTCGTTTCAAGATAACCGTCTCCCCATAAGACTCTTTTAGTATCTTCAATCAAAAGGTTCATTGGTTCACCCACATTGGATACATCGTGAACCATACTCCCATCGCCTTCCTCAAAGGTATACAAGACCACAATCCCATCTTCCACCCTCTCTCCACCGGTGATATTCAATAAGGGTAAAGTAGTTGAACCGAGAATATTGACACTTTCCTTAAGTTTTCCAGTCCAGTTAGCAAGTTCCTCAGGTGCAGATGGAACCGTGACTTTATAACTCAATACCGTTTCGCCCACGGGGAGATTATTCAAGTTCCAGCGAATAATGCCGCCACTACTTGTCCCCGCCTGACCAATTTCGGAAATCGTCCAGTCTGCCGGGGGCACTTCTTCGATTGTTGCCGAAGAGCGGTCGCTGCCGGATACATAGACTGTGAGTTGAACGGTTAAGACATCGCCCGACTTGTAAAATTGCTGTGAAATAATCCTTTTCGCCACGGGAGGAGGAGATACAAACGAAACCTGGGTGGCGTGAACTTCACCGAGTTCTTCATCGTCTCCCCCGCTACCAGAGGCAATCCCGAACGCCGCTTCGGCCGAAGGCCAATCGATCACACGGCTATCGGCAATATGCCAGTTGACGCCATCGGGAGAATATTCGCCGAAAAATACATCCACCGGCTCCACGCGGGTTACCCGAAACCACATCCCCTGCCCGGTATCGGCGATCGGTTCACCGTCGGGCCCGTATAATTGAAATGAGACATTCCCGCCCGCACCGGTGCGGGTGCGAAACAAAGCGTTTACGGCTTCTCCGACAATTCCCCCAAACTGAACTGAGTAGAAATTCGCAGTGGGATCTGCAGCTACTTCGCGGATCATCAAGGCACTGGGTCCCCAAATAGCCGACATTTTCGCCTGTAAAGACCAACTCCCCGATCGCAAGGTATAAAGGTAAAAACCTTCGTCTCCATAAAAATTATAAAACGGTTCGACCCTATCGCCGAATATGCCGTTCCCCAAAACCTTATAGATTGCATCAACACCGGTTCCTTCCACAATTGCTTCACCTTCGGCATGCAGATTTCCGATCAATGGCCAATCCACGGATTTATCGAACAAACCAGTCTGCGCCAAAGATTCGGAGTAAATCCATCCCATTCCGATTAAACTAGTCAATATGCAAACCTGAAGTTTCTTCATCATGGATACTCCCTATAGAATAATATTCGATACACTTAGTGCACTAAGATGATTTCAAAAAGAGAAAAAAATGTCAACAGGAATTATTTTTCTTGTATAAATATTACACTTTTCCGGTGAATATTATTCAATGTTCCCGGATTTTGGAAAAATTATGAACAAATTTTTCCATCATTGATTATTTTGAGAACATTATTACAAGGAACAAATTTTTATCCACTCAATATCCGGGAGAGATATAGAGAATATTCGTTTCGTCTAATAAAAGGCTTTTTTCTGTCTATACTGAAATATTCTTCAAATAAGTTCGTAACATTACAGTTAGAGCGCTAAATGAGGGTAAAATGATTGCCGTATGAATTCGCCATTGGACGATGCCGCTGTCGTGAAAGAAGTATTGGAGGGGAACCGGGAAGCATTCCGCTTTCTGGTTGAATCCTATAGCGGTATTGTCTATCGAATCGCTTACAGCATGGTGGGCAATTCTCAAGAGGCGCAGGACGTGGTACAAGAAGTGTTTTACCGGGCATATCGAGCGTTGAATTCGTACAATCCGGAACGTCCGTTCAAAGCCTGGATCAATCGTATCACGGTCAATTATGTTTTGGATCAACGTAAAAAAAAGCGTGTGAAGGCTTCCTCGCTAACCATGGAAGACGAGCACATTTTGAACGTACCCGATTCTACCTTCGATCCACAATACCAGCAAAAACGGATCGAGCGCGAGGAATTTGTATTAAAGGCCATTCACCAATTGCCGGATAAATACCAATTGGTGTTGTTGCTTCGGCACATCGAGGATTTGAGCTACGAGGAGATCGCCCAGACTTTATCGATGCCGTTGGGAACGGTGATGACGCATATTCACCGGGCGCGAGCCAAATTATCGGAGATTTTGTTGCCGATGCAGAGCGAATTGCTCTCCTGAACCAGGAGGCGCGACATGATCGATCGAGATGAAGCCAATATGTGGATCGAACGGATGATGGACGGAGAGGAATTGCCTCCGGAAGTGGAGGAATTCATTCGCATGAATTCCGAATGCCGGGATTATCAGGCCGCTCTGGAACGAGCGGTCTCGGCGCTGGATTCGATTCAGATTCCCGAACCGCCTATGGGGCTGAACGACAAGGTGATGCAATACATCGCCTTGCGAGAAGAGGCCGAAATGCAACCCGTGGAACAGCCGGCGAGACCGCCCCGGCGTTCGATCTGGCTCGATGTGTGGTATACTGGATTGAAACTTCTCCCCGAAATCCACATTCCCCGCATTTTGCATCGCGAGGCTATTCCCGTTTTTGTCAGTGTTTGTGTGATTTTCTTTGGAGTTTTCATCGGGCCGCAAGTTCAGGCCGGCAAAGAAAACAACTTCCTCGAGCGGGTTAATACGTACGCAGATTGGATGGCGCAGGAAAGCGACCGAATATCGAACGGCATTTATTCCAAGGCCAACGGCCTCATCGGCCGGGTCACGGAAGCATTGCAATTAAACCGAGATGATACGGCGCAGAATGACATAAATGAAAGCGATTCCTCGTATAAAGAAAATACCGATTCTTCAACGATGCAATCGCTTTTAAACAATCCGGATGGCAATCGGTAACAGGAGTAATGGAAATGAGTCATATTTATACTTCCCCAAAAAGTCCTCTCATCGCGGGAATCCTTTCCCTCGTTCCCGGCCTGGGACAAATTTATAACGAACAAACGGGGAAAGGGCTATTGATGTTCCTATTATTTCTCGGAACGTTCCTTTTTTTTGTTCTTCGGCTGACTCCATTCAGTTTTCTGCCCAACATGCCCCAATTTGAAGGAATCGGCCATCATCCACCCAATCCGGTACAAACGGTTTGGATCACTTCGTGGGGGATGTCCAAGATATCCCGGATTTATCCACTCTTGTGGTTTATGGTTTTGTTACCATTTTTTGTTGTATTTTCTATTGCCGATGCCGTTCAAAACGCGCGCCGCATTAATCTCGGTTTTTCTTCAGTCGGCGTATCGCCTTCCCCATCCCCCTCGCCTCCTCCCCCACCCCCTGGAGGAGGAACCTCGTATCCTGGCGAGCAGGAGCGGCTACGAAGCGAAGCCCAACAAAAAATGGAACAGACCGCAACAGCAGGTCTCGGAACCGGCGTATTTTCGTCACCCCAGGAGGAATCCATGAATGCTCAAAATCAAACACAAACACCCCCGGAAGAACCCGTCAGAAAGAAATCCCGCGGCATCTCCGGCAAATTCCTGCTGGGCGTGATTCTGATGGCCATCGGCGGGATTTATATTCTGGATGAATGGGAAATTCACATTTTTGAGTGGGTGAGCTGGGATCATATGTGGCCGTTGATTCCCTTGTTTTTTGGAGTGCGTTTATTGGGCGACTACCAGCGGGATCGAGACCGGGGACAATTTGTTCTGGGTATCGGTTTTACCTTGGTGGGTTCGATTTTCTTCTTAGAGAATTGGGATATTTTCCCGGCGAGAGATTTTCTGGAGGATTACTGGATGTTTCTCCTCTTCGGCATCGGAGCATTATTTATTTGTATCGATCTATTGGAACGCCGCCGCCAATGAGTGAACCTTCCTTGTCAAAGAATTTACGTTGTTGAATCCTTAGGAGGATATCATGAACATGGAAAATAACGCTCAAAACACACCGCCGCCTAATCCCCCTCAATCCGATCCCCGCATCGATCGTTTGGTGGCAGAACTGGAGAAAAACTGGAATCAATATCAATTGGATAAGCGTGTCGTGGATCAATTGTCATCGTGCCCCACTCTGCCGGAAGAGTTGGTTCGCACTCTCAAGGAAACCGCCCTGAAACGGCTGGAGGAGAATGTCTCGAAATCGATGACAACTTATATGGAAACGCCTTCCTTTACGGGAACGGGATTGGGGGGAAATACTGCTTTCTCTTCGTCCAAAGTTAAAAAATTGTGCCGCGTCGATTACGACAAGATGCTGGCAGGCGTTTGCGGCGGGATCGGCGAGTATTTGAATCTAGATAGCAGCATCGTGCGGCTGGTTTTTGTGATCGGCACGTTTGTTTATTTGATCGGCCTGATTGCCTATGTCGTGCTGGCCATTCTGCTTCCCGTGAAAATGTCTCCGCAGGAGGATATGTGATCGCAACGTATCTATATTTATTTATATTGCGCGCCACAGGAAGGAGGAGTACTCTATATATTATCTCGATTAAGCAAAGGAGCCGGCGTCATGCGGCGAATTGGATTGGTTTTATTTCCTCTGTTTCTCCTCACTTTCTTTTTGGGGTGCGCCACCACCGATTTTTTAGGGAATTTCAATCTGATCTCTGCCAGTGAAGAAAAACAGTTAGGCATGCAATTATCCGATCAGATTCAAAAAGAAAGTAAAGAAATAGTCGATAAAAACATTGTCGGATACGTCCAGGCGATTGGGCAGAAACTGGTTTCCGTTTCCCAGAAGCCGGGCGAGCCATTCACGTTCCACGTGTTATTGGATCCAAGCGTGAATGCATTCGCCATCCCCGGCGGGCATCTGTACGTGAATACCGGTTTGATCGAAGCCGCCGCCAGCGAAGCGGAATTAGCGGCGGTGATTGGTCACGAACTCGGCCACGCGGAAAGCCGCCATCCCACCGAAAATATGTCTCGCGCCCTCGGAGCACAGATCGTTGCGGGGTTGATCCTGGGTAAGGAACCGGGCGCCTTGCAACAAGCCGCCGCCGGACTCATAGCCAATGGCGGGCTCTCGGCCTACAGCCGCAGCGCCGAGCGGGAGGCCGATTTAATCGCCGTGTACCTGCTTAACCGCGCGGGATACGATCCCAATGCCATGGTTACCTTCTTTGAAAAGTTGCTGGAAATCGAAAAACAACAGGGCGGCGGTTCGATCGGCATTAGCCTCTTTTCTTCGCATCCCGATACGGTGGAACGCATTGATAACACTCGAAAAACGATTGCTTCGTTTGGCAACGAACGAAGCACCGCCCAGGAGATCGTCGGGGGATTTCAATCTATCCAACAAACAGTGAAAGGCCTTAACGCCAAGACCTCTACAGAAGCCAAACGCTGATATATCCGTTTGTTTACGTTATGATATCCGTTTGACAATTTCTTCACTCCGCTGTGAAGAGCTTGGCATTATCGAGAATGATTTCTCCCCGGACGCCCGGGCCGCCGATCTGGCTGACCAATAATGGTTCGAGAAGAGGATTGGCTGAAGTAAACAGTCCTCCAAGCGTTAATGTCACATACTCGCCAATCGGCAAATGGCTGGTTTTGATGAAATGAACCACGTTTTGCTGTGCGTTGGTGATCTCCATGGCCAGCATTCCCGATCCATCATCCTGGTTGCTCCGCAAAACGGCCATTTCTGTATACAACACGGCTGGAAGCGATGCGCCGGTGGACAAAAGCGCAAAATGGGCAAAATTCTGCGTGGGATCGATCGCCAGGCGAACCCCGGTTCCTTCCTGGCCATTGGTCAAGGCAACGAGACCGGGTGTGGTTCCCGGCCCCTGAAAGACATTTGGATATAATGACGACACATCATTCACATGGCTAAAATCGCCACTCACCGTGGTTTGCACGGCTTCTGCCTGCGCTATTGTATAAGGCCTGACTTTCAAGTTATCCATATAAACCGTGATTTCCGTTTCGGACGCCTCGCTCTCCGCGACGATTTGCAGAATGGGCATCATGGCGTCGCCCGGGCATTGATACAGCAGGCGTAATCGTCCCCATCGATTCACGGGCACTTCTCCCGCGATCGGATTGACGTATCCCAGACTACCATCCACTGGCAGCGACAGAGCGATTAAAGCGAGTTGGGCTTTGGACGAAGTGGCGCGTGCCGATACGGACAATTCATAAAGACTTTCCCCGCCAGGAATTTGCTCGTTGATGGGAATAAACACACCCTCTCCAGGACGAAGCCGTACTAGAAGCCCTGCCCCATCCGTTGCGTCCGGAAAAGCGTTATCGGTGGGAAGCGCTCCGAATCCGGAAAATCGGGCGCTCGGATACCCGGTCACTGGATCGAAAGTCGTATTTTGAGAATTCATGGGAATCGATTGTTCTCCACTCGAGGGAGTCGGACTCGCCGCCGGAGTAGGCGTTTGTGAAGCCGTTGCCGTCGGTGTGGGTGTCGGGGATGGAAATTCCGTGGCGGTTGGCGAGGGTGTAGAAGTTGGTGTGAGAACCGGTGTCGAAGTGGGGATTTCCGTAGCCGTCGGTGTGAGCGTATTCGTTGGCGTGGGAGTATACGTCGGCGTTGGTATCTCCGTTGCGGTCGGTGTTGGTGTATGAGTTGGTGTATGTGTTGGCGTCGGCGTTGGTAGTTCCGTAGCGGTCGGCGAAGGAGTATTGGTTGGGGTAAAAGTTAATGTCGGTGTATGAGTTGGGGTGAAAGTTGGGGTATGGGTGGGTGTATATGTAGCGGTTGGAACGTCGGTTTTAGGGCCGATATAAAATTCGATTGTGACGATGTTATTGGAAGTATCTTCATCGCCGTTTACCAGAAAACGCCATTCCACCGTATGCAGGCCTTGCCGGTTATTACTCCAGGAAGATGTTTGCCAGGTCGTGCTTATGCCGCTGGAGAAGGTCCCGGAAGGTGTGTAGCGAGTGAATAGATTCCCATCCACATAACATTCCATTGTATATTGAGGGATATCCAACTTGCCG
>CAZFOX010000155.1:0-9285 GCA_964520565.1 uncultured bacterium
CGGGGTTTTCTATTTGCGGATGGGATTTACGAGGTGATCCGCACGTATAACGGCCGATTGTTCCGAGCCGAAGAACATGCCCGGCGCATGCAACACGGAGCGCAGGCCCTACGGTTCGATGAATCGAAAATTCCCGATATGATTGCCATCGCCGAAGAATTACTGGATCGCAATGATCTGCGGAGCGGTGGCCACGCATTGGTCTATTGTCAGATCACACGCGGAGCCGCGCCGCGTAGCCATGCCTTTCCTCCGTCCGAAACGCCGTTCACGGTCTACGCCACGGCGCGAAGACTCACGCCCCGGAAAGAAGATCAGGAACGGGGAATTGAAACGATCACCGTCCCGGATCAACGCTGGTCGCGGTGTGACATCAAAAGCATCGCTCTCCTGCCCAACACCCTCGCTTTCCAACAAGCTCGCGACGCAGGCGCTGTGGAGGCGATTCTGGTTCGCAATGGCACGGTTCAAGAGGGAAGCCACAGCAACGTTCTGATTGTCAAGAATGGAATCGTCGAAACACCGCCACTGACGAATTACGTACTCGCAGGAATCACACGGCAATTCGTCTTGGAATTATGCCAGGAAACCGGATTACCGTATCGGGAGACGCCGGTTTTTCTGAAAGACTTTTACACCGCCGATGAAGCGATGGTTACCGGCACATCCCTGGAAATCACGCCGGTTATCCGTAGCGACGGAAAAACCATTGGAAACGGCGAACCCGGCCCGATTACAAGAAAATTACAGAAAGCCTTCCAAGAGCGCACGGGTTGATTCAATGCACGAGAAAGCATTCGGAAGCCGGTTGCAATTCGACAATCAGGCGGCTCTCGTCCCGGGGATCGAATTGAACCGAACCGCCGAACATTTTCAGGATTCGGTGGCTAAAAGCGATCTTCCGTTCCAGATACCGGTGGATGCTTACAGCCGGATCGGGTTGAATAACGATGGCAATTCGCTCATCCCGCATGGCCGGATTGAGAGTAACTCGGCGAATCCCCCCGATGGCCAGCGGCTCCAAAAGAGCCGTCATCGTATCGCAGAATCGATCTCGTTCCAGATAAGCATTGGGCAGGTTACCTGATGCGGATACCTGGAAATCCACTTTTTCGAATACATTATGCAAAGCGATGCGGCGTACTAACTCCCTGACAAATGTCTCTTCATCCCCGGTGGATTCCAAAAAATCCCAGTCGCTGACCCGGCTGGATCGCAATTCCGTCGCATAACCGGATAGCAACGCATTCACCTCTATGCTTTCCCCAAGAATCTCTTCGCGATACCCCTGCATGATCTGGATAAAATCGAGCATCATCCAGCGGATGCGGCGCAGTAAAGAAAGGTCGATCAAATCGTGCAACTGCTTTTCATCGAAGAGACGCTGAATCTTCGAAACGATTTGAATAGCTTGCAGGGGAATTTCCGTTTCCACGCGATTCGCATCGTCGTAGGTTTCCACGTACCGCTTGAATTCGGAGAGGAAGCGGTCGATTGAATCGATATCCAGTTTGTCGAGAATCTTCTGCGCGAGATCGACTTCAGATAGCGTTTCCAGATGATGTGAAATCACGATCAGCCGCCCGGCAACGATGGTGAATAACTCGGCGATTTCATCCAATAAATCGATGGCGTAGCGGTCCAGAAAACGGGCACGATCCCGATCCAAAAGCACCAGATCGTCCAGACGCCTGGTAATGGATACATTCTTGGTGAGGATTTCCGCAGTTTTCGCAGCGGGCAGCGGCTTGCCATGCCCCATGACACAAAATTCAATGTTGTTTTCAAGAAGCAATCCGCGCACATTTTCCAGCGAACGAATCAAATCCGGCTGGCTCCATCCCACTACCCCGGCGATACCCGGATTGGCGGCCAGCAGCAGATCGCCAATCCAGAAAAGCGCGCCAATCTGAATGCATTGGCTGTCGGGGCTATGGCCGGGTGTATGATAGAAAAAGATTGGCTCCCCTTCGTTGACAATCATCTTCTGATAAAAGAAACCATCCTCGCCAGCCAGCGAGTGACATCCGGTCTGCAATTCCATTCGCCCGATATCGTCCAGCGGAACACTGCGTGTTCCCAGGCCGGAACGGTCGGCCTCGGTCAGCAACCGGACATCCACGCTCATGGGTTCCCACGGCTGGTTGTATAAGTACGAGAGAGTCTGTTTCGTATCGCCTTTTTCCAAGGCAACCGCGCCTTGTTCCTGAACGCAGAGAAAACACCGGGCTTGAACGGCGTCCATCAACGATTGCGCCGATTTAAAATGATCGAAATGGCAGTGAGTCAGAAGGATAAGAACCGGCTTGGATTCCCGTTCTAAAAGAGGATTCAGTTCATCGGCAATCCGCCGAACCTGCGCCTCTTCCGCCCCCGGATCGATAACCGCATACAACTCGGCGGAACGGATCAAATAAGCGTTACTGCTTTTAACATCGGGTTTGCGTTCGAAGGAAAAGAGTTCGCACGACTGCGTGCCGGAGATTTTTTGCCAGGTGGTGTTTTCCAAGATTAAGATCACCGTTCAAATATCGAGAATCGCAGTTCATTGTTCTCATTTTTCCAAGGTTCATTCATAAACTAAAAGATCGGATTCTTCAATCTCCTGACTCAAGTTGAATGATAGAAAAATAAATTCGCGCCAAAATGACACATCCACACTCCCTATCAATTATTTATTAATTATCTGAATTTATTGGATATATCGATTTGGCATGCCTTTTGTTTTATGATTCAGGCGTAAATCCTAAACGTAATCAACAAGGAAATACAACATACAGGGCAACGTAAGAACATCAGGAAACAGGAGGTTTAAGGCAATGACTTACAGACATCCCTTCTACGAACTGGATCAGCTGCACAACGAGATCGACCGGATGTTCGGTTCCTTCTTCCGGCCCAAAGAAAAGAACGGCTGGCGATGCGCGTTTCTTCCTGGAGTAAGTGCCCGTGCTTATCCGAAGATCAACCTGTACGACGACGCCAATCACTACTACGTGGAAGCGCTGGCTCCGGGAATCGATCCGGGAAAGATCGACGTTTCCATCACCAGCAACGTCCTGACGCTGAGCGGCGAGAAAGAATCCGTTCCTGGTGGAGTCAAACCGGAAGCGTTCCATCGCAGCGAACGAGCCACCGGCCGTTTCGTGCGCACGGTCGAACTGCCCAACACTGTCGATACTCAAAACATTGGCGCGGAATATAAAAACGGCATTCTGACCATCACGCTTCCCAAGGCGGAAGCAGCCCGCCCGCGTTCCATCGAAGTCAAAGTGGTTTGATAAAGACATGAATCAGGAGGTTACGATCATGGCCGAAAAAACTGTGGCAATGAAACAGGAAACCAATCCCGCTCAAACAGGAGAACAGACACGGTCGGAAGCGCGCTACGTCGCTCCTCCGGTGGATATATACGAAGAGGGAGAGAAACTGGTGGTGATCGCCGATCTCCCCGGCGCGGATAAGGATTCCATTTCCGTGGACGTCAAAGACGGCATTCTGACCTTACAGGCTGCATCCAAACCGAACGCGCCTGGAAATTCGCTGTATGGCGAATTCGAGTTCGTGAATTACTACCGCCAGTTCGAACTATCCGAAACGGTGGATATTGAAAAGATAGCCGCCGACTATAAGCACGGTGTGTTGATGCTTCATCTCCCCAAAGCGGAGAAAGCCAAACCGCGCAAGATCGAAGTAAAAGTTGCGTAACTAGCGCGCCCAGACCCAAATCGTTTGGAAAGAAAGGAATTAAAGAAAGGAATTTGAAAAGGAGGTACGGAACCATGACCCGAGTCCCAGTACTTCATAATCGGAACTTTTGGAACGAACCGTTAGAATTGATGAGCCGTCTGTTCTCGCGTTGGACGCCGAGCGCTCCCCGCGAAAGAGAGGACAATGATTTCTTCGCCCCGTTCTTCAGCGGTTCACCCTTCGAGTTCGTGGGTATGCCCGCCATCGATGTGGAAGAGACCGATAATGACATTGTCGTCCGAGCGGAAATCCCCGGCATGGAGAAGAATGAATTCTCCATCGAACTCGAAAACGATACCCTGATTCTCCGAGGGGAGAAGAAACACAAAGAGGAACACAAAGACCGCAACGTGCATCGCGTCGAATGCCGCTACGGGCGATTCGACCGTCGTGTGGCTCTTCCCGCCGAAGTACAGGCCGATAAGGCGGCTGCGGAATACAAGAACGGAGTATTGACGGTCACCATTCCCAAGTCGGAATCGGCCCGGCGAAAAGCCATCGCTGTGAAGGTGAACTAAACACAACCGGTTTCAATTCCGCAACACACCAGGTAGGGGCGCGTTTCAAACGCGCCCCTACCTTTTCCTCTCAACAAATAATTATCTCATCTACATAATCATGAAATCCGTTTAGTAATAGAGAACGTTTCGCAATCCCAACCATACGGCGGCGGCGATCAGCGTCAAAATGGTAACCGGGATTCCTACTCGCGCGTGCTCTTTCCAATCGATTTTGATACCCATCTGCGATGCTTTGTCGACGACAATCAAATTGGCGATACTGCCGACCAGAATCAGGTTTCCCGCCAGCGTGCTACTCAGTGCCAGGATCGGCCCGGCCAGGGGATGGATCGCGGCGGGCAAGAGCAGCATGACCGCCGGAACGTTGGATACCAGATTCGACAACACGACGGTTACGCTGAACAGCCATGCGGGATGCTGTAAGTCGATACCGGTCTTCGCAATCCCGGCCATTCCTTGGGCAAGCAGACCGCTGGTTTCGAGTGCGTGGTTGACGATAAACAAACCAATAAATAAAACCAGAATCTGCCAATCGACGAGTCCCAGCATTTGCCGGGAGGCCATTTTACGGCTGGCCAGTAGAACGCCAGCCGCGGTCAACGCCACTACTTCGCGCGGTAGAGGGAAAAAGAGGAAGGCGACCAACAAGATCGTCAGAATCGCAACGCCTTTCGAGGTCTGCCAGGAATTGAAGCGAGGCACATCCTCCACCGTGGGAATAGAAAACTCCCGATGCCATTTTCCGCGATACAGCCAACCAATCGCGGCCCAAGCGATAAACAATCCCAAACCGGCGGGAACCAGGCCATCCAGCAGATAACCCGAAAAAGACAGTTGCAATCGTTGTCCGACCAGCATATTCTGCGGATTGCCGATCAAAGTCGCGGCGGATCCGATATTCGACGCACACGCCAACGCAAGTAAAAACGGCACGGGATTAAGTTTTCGATGCGCGCATCCTTCCACAAGAATCGGCGTCATGGCCAGACAAATAATGTCGTTGGCCAGAAGCGCGGAAAGGATTCCGGCAACCCATGTCAACGCCAGCAGAAGCCATTTGGGCGAGAGGGGAAGAGTCGCCAGCTTACGCGTTGTGGCGACATAGAATCCCCCCAAACGGAATTGCGAGGAGACCACCATTAATCCAAAGAGCAGGGCAATAGTGGGAACGTCAACCGCGTTCCACGCCTGTTCCGGCGTTAGAATGCCGCCCCATAAAATCAGAATCGCCCCGATCAATGCGATCCCCGTACGGTCGAGGCGCAAACCGGGTATCTCGCCGAGAAACATGCCGATATAGACGAAGGCGAATATGAAAAGAATTGAAAGTTCCATGGGATTTGTGTCGTTGATTTGGTTTTTTCACGTACTATATGCACGGACGTGAAATGAAGAAGGGGCGCAGATGCAGAGGCGCCCCTTCTTCTTGTGGACGGTTGGATAAGGTTAGAATTGAGTCCAGTCGGATACGCCGGTCGAATCGATCTGAAGAATTTGATAGATATCTAATCCCAGAGAACTCCTTGGAACGAACATTCGATAATCGGAAAAGGATAAGGATCGTGCGATAGAACCGACCTGGATCTTGCCGATTGGTGAGAAACACTCGTTTGCATCGATTCGGTAAAACGATAATTCCTCCGAACCATAAAGAACCAGAGTGCCTTGATACCAGGTTGCATAGGTAAAATTGGGAAGATCGACGGTCGTCTCTTTCGGATTGTGTGGATCGCGAATATCGAATACTTTTGCTATTGAATCGCTGATGCCCATCGATTGGAAATTCGACACAAAATATTCTTGGTTCACTGCATAATTCATATTCAACGGCAGGATCGAACTGGCCAGATCCTGTTCGACAAGCAGTTCCGGGCGTTGCCGATTCTCGAGAGAATAGAGGGTCATTGAATAAATAAATACTCTTCTCTGATTATCATCTGCAATTTGGCAACGTTCGGATGTTAGCATGAGCCGATTGCCGATCAAATTCATCCCTCTCATACCCACATCCGTCAGCTTGATTGTCGATAACAATGTCCCAAAACCGGATGGTTGGCGATCGTAAATCAGAATGTATGTATCTTTATTCGCCGGATTGGATTTGGATGTCGCCAGACATGAAAATACAAAAAGGCGTTCGTTCCAATCGGCGCAGGTAATAATGGAAACAGACAAATCTTCGGGAAAAACGGGAGAAGATATCTCGCTTGTTATTTGTCCCGTTTTGTCGAGTTGAAAGCAATAAAACTGATTCTGCTCTTGGGAAAATAGAGCGAGCAGAGAATCGCGTGCGGCGATTTGTACCGGTTGTCGTAATGCGATTTTTCGCTCTTCAACGACTCGAACATCGGAGGGGACCGCTGTATCGAGAGCGATAAATTTGTGATCCATTCCTTCTGGAACAACATAATAAACGTAGGAATGTGAGGATGCGGTTTTGTAAATTTTATCCGAATTGGCAAGAGGAAAGATCAGTTCTTTGGGATGGGAGGCATCGGCCAGATCGTAAACGTGGATTTTCTGCGATTCCAATCCAATCGCCTTGTTGTCCCAGATCGAAAAATCGTAAGGAAAGTAAGGGATCGTGGATACGAATTGATACTCGTTTCCAATCCGTTGATACAAGGATAAATATACATCGGGTTGAGGTGTGGCGGGCGGTTTGTTGAGCCATATCTTTTCCACCCGGGCGCCCAGCCACTGCCCATCGCCGGATACCGAAAATGTCCCCATCATTTCCTGGGAATCCGGCGTACTTTCAAAGGGAATCCGTTGTTTGATTTTCAGGCGATGGATGTCGTTCCAATCGACAACGAGTATGGATTCTCCCGTTTGCAATCCTTGTTCAATTACAGAGACATAGAGTTCCGAGCCATTGGTTTCCAGGCGTAATGGCTGCTGGGAACCTGTTGATGTTTCTCCATAGAACCATCGTTCGGATTCTAGAACCAACTCCGATCGATCGGTCAGGTGGGCCACTGTTATGCCATTTTGATCTTCCGAAGGAGTACGTATATTGAAAAATACCATGTTGTCCCGAAGAACAAAGTCCGAGGCTTGCGCATCGTTTGGCAAAGAAAAGGTTTTCACCTCTGGATTGTTATTAGGAAACGAATATTGATAGAGAATGGATTGCTTGAATTGAAGGTTCGCTCCATCCGGCGTTTGATCTCCTTCCAGCAGATCGACGAGTACATAGACACTTCCGTTATGCAGTCGAATCTGCCGCAACACGGAATTTTCCCGAGAAACAAAATCGAACTGAATTTCTTTATCTGATTGATTTCGATCGATTATCCACCCATTGTACGTTTTGGAATCGATGTTACGGACAATCAGTGTATATCTTTCATCGGAGAGAATTTGAGCGATTCGTTCGTTCCCCACAGGAGAGGTTTGTTGTATGCGTTTGGATTCGATCCATTGCCCATTTTGGAATGAATAAAACGTAACGTAGCGAATCCCTCTATCCCGGTGTACCACGGTAAAGAAGGGGCCGGAACCAATGGTGTCTTCCACAACGTAATCCGGATAATTCGCCAGGAATTTCAAATCCAGCGTTTGCGAGCCGACCGCTTGAGTAAAAAGTCCGCCCAATCCAAACAGCAGGATCGAAATTGAGAATAACGACAATTTGTAACGCAATGAAACGCGGGTTAGTTTTACGATTTTTTGGTTCATGATGTTCTCCAAACGTTTGATGAGTGCATGCCGAGTGTGAACCATTCCCAACGCCGGAAAGGCGCAATCTTGAATGAGACAGTGTTCCGCAAGGCGTGTCAGGGTTTCGCCGAATTGAAGTCCACTACCCAATACCACCGCCGCACATTCGTCGCAGGCGGCATCCTGGGATCGATGTAGCTCGCGCTGCATCCACCACACCGGCGGCCAAAACCAGAACACGGCGCGTAGAAGTTGCATGACAATATGTACGAGCAGGTCGTAACGAAGCAGGTGGCCGAGTTCGTGACCGGCGACCGCCTGTATTTCCCGTTGACTCCAGGTTTCGATAACGGAGGAAGGCAGAAACAGGATGGGTTTGCGCAAACCCATCACAAAAGGGGCGATGGCAGCTTTGGTGGTGAGAAGGCGAATGGGGCCTTCCAGAAAAAGTAACTGGCGCGTCCTTTCGACTATATCACGCACGTGCGAATCTTCGATCTCTCGAGCGATACGAAGAATAGCGATAAGACGATTTCGCAGATGAAACCACCGCAGGATGAAATACAAAACTCCTCCCAACCATCCGATGAGTAATGCCATTTTCCCCCATGTCATCCAGGAGACCGACATGGGTCTGCTAACGAGTGCATTTACAGTGACTTCCTGACGAGGCGAATTGATCTCGTCTTGTAGTAACGATGGAGTGACGCGACGTTCCATACTGGGATGGGATCGAGGTACGAAATTGGGAATCGAGGGAACGGCCATATCCCCCGGGGAGACTATTCGAACTTGCTTCACGATCGGTTCGCCCAGGGATAATTTCACCGAAACGGGGAGCACCCAGGGAGAAAATGGAATTATCCACGCCAGAAGTAACGCGGAAGTCCATATTGATGCATGTACGTTGCCCGGCGCTTTTCGCAAAAACCAACATGCTAGAGATGCGAACATGGCTACGATGGCGATTTGCGTTCCCCAGACGCCAAGAAATCCCAAAACGCGATCAATCGGATTCATGGCCATCTTTCGCCTTTTTCAGCATGGTTTTCATTTCTTCCACAACATCGGTAGTCACCTTACTCTCATCCAATGCACGAAAGAGAAATCCTATCTCGTTGCCACCGAAGACCGTATCAATCAAATGGCGCATGACTTTCTTTTCCACCCGTTGGCGGGGAAGAGCGGCGCTGTAGAACGTGGTACGTCCCTCCGCTTTTCCTTTTACAAGGCCTTTATCGACCATGGCCTGAAGAACCGTGCGAATGGCCGATTCCGAGCGTTTGATATCTCGTGTACGCAGCGTTTCGCGTACGTCGTCCACGCTCAAAGGCCCTTCGTCCCAAAGAAT
>CAZFOX010000156.1:0-477 GCA_964520565.1 uncultured bacterium
CGCTCGCCAAGAATGTTTTCACCGCCAAGGCGGCGGGGTATTGTACGCTCAAGGCCGACTATGGCGATTATACAGCCAATGCGTTGATTACGGTCGACAATCCATTGCAAGCAATCGAGATCGATCCCGCCAAGTCCCTCTCGGCTTCGATGGGGCAGTTCATCGAATTCAACGCCACGGGACGATTAGCCGATGGAAGCCAAATCGGAATGAGCGGCCTGGTCAATTGGATTTGTCACGATTCCTCTATTGCTCAATTCGATGGAAACACCCTTGAGGTACTCCAGGCGGGAACAACCAGCATAACGGCGCGCTTTCAGGAAATGGAAAGCGTTCCCACTGCTTTGAACGTTCCTGCGGACTTAATCTCCATCGAAATCACACCCGGCCCCTTCGTGTCGCTCTTCACCGGTGAAAGCGAGGTATTCCAGGCCGTAGGCGTTTACAGCGATGGGCGGCGGGAAGATTTCACCAGCA
>CAZFOX010000156.1:487-9269 GCA_964520565.1 uncultured bacterium
GTGTGGGAAACCACATCCTTCTCTTCCGCAATTGCTATGAATGACAACGAAGTGGTTGCGCTTCATGGGGGAACCGCCGCGATTCTGGCACGGTATGAAGACCGGGAAAGCGCGCCAGTGGGAATCTGGGTAGACCGTTCACTGGAAACACCGGAAATATCTCTATCCACCAATCTACTCTTAAGTGGAAAACACTTTTTCGGACCGGATATCGTTCAGGTGGAATGTATGAACCGCCGGATGTTGGCCCGTGTGAATGAAAAAGGCGAGTTTCAAATCAGCCGGTATTACCTGCCGTTGGGTGAAGCCCAGACTGCGCGGCTAACCGCAACGGGTTGGTTCAATGGAGGATGCACGGAACTGGACGTTCCGGTGAAGGCAAGAATCGTTTCGACCGGGACATCAGTGGAAACACGCAATGGAAAAATCTCTTTTGTCAATAATGTAGTACATCCCGGCGAGATTTTAATCATGCGGGGTGTCCCCTCCATTCATCCCGAATGGGATACTTATATTAGTGATGCGGGGATTCGAATCTGGCGTGCACTCGGGATTTTCGAGATCGCGTTGATGGGAACGATCGATCCATCGCCATCTGAAGGAGATTTCACCTTATCCCAAACCAGCCTTCAATCTTCCTGGAAAGCCCCCTCGTTCAAGACACCGGTCAGCGAAGAACCCGCCGGATTGCCGCCGCTGCTGGACGGCGCTTTTCAGGTGGGAACCTACATTTCCGCCATGACCGATCCCCAGCCGTCCCGAAGCCGTTATCCCCTGTGGGCGCAGGGATCGTTTCTTTCACATCAAGGCTGGGGACATACCACCGCGCCTTGTTACATCGAACCGCATAACAAGGATTATCTCAGCCTGTTGGCAGACCGAGACCAGGTCGCACGCGGTGGCTCATTGACTCTCAAAGCGGCTTATCGCGTTCCCAACGCTTTGGAAGAGACCGCCACACTGGTTTTCGATTTACCCACTTCGGTTCGCATAACCGACATCCCAGTGGGATGGAAATATAGCGGGAATCTGTTATCCGGCGAAATTCGCCTGACTCCCTCGGGAGGATCGAGCACGGGCGATGTTGCTGTATCGCTGCAAGTGATCGACGATGCGCCCGAAACATTGGATTTTTATGCCTATTTTAAGGAGACGACTCAATTCAGCGATCCGGTTCGGGTGAATGTGGAACCCACTTTTGCGTTGGATATCCAGCCGATTCATCGGTCTACGGCGGCGGGGGAGAAAACAGCATTGACGCTGACTGCGCAATCCGCCGCGCCGTTGCGTTCCGCCCGCGTCCAGATTTCTTGCCCGCAATGGTTCGAGGCGGATCTGTCCGAATCGTCTTCGGGTATTGAATGGTCGGGTAGGACGGCAGTAATCCGTTTTTCATTACCTGACACCAATCCGGCCGTTTTTACCCTGGCCGGTCTGATCTCTCCGGATACGCCTCCCTCCTTGACTCAACTGCGTTTTATGGCGGAGGGAATCGGCGTGCAAACCCAGGGCAACGCCGTCCTGGCTTCTCCCCAAGAGGCCACCCTTTTTCTGACACCCTTGCTGATGACACTTAAAGCCCGTGAAAAGCAGGTTGATCCCGGCGAGCCGATTCATTATACGTTGACATTGACCAATGGAGCCGCACAGGCGATTACGAATCTCCCATTGGAGATGGATATTCCCGAGGGAATTTCCATAGAATCCCCACCTCCCGGCGGCGTACTGGAAAACCAGGTTCTGAAATGGACTCTCGCCAATCTCTCGGCGGGACGGACAATCAAACAGGAATTTGTTCTGAAAGTATCGAGCGAGTGGAGTTCGCTTCTCTCCACGGTCAGCATCTTCATTCGCAGTCGTTCGCCGGAGACCGTCAGCCCGCAAGTAGAGACATGGATCACCAAAGGTGCGTGGGGAATGGTGACGACTACGCGAACCGATTTATTCGGTATCGACGATTCATATCCGGTAGCTGCGGCGAAAACCGGCGTTTCCAGTGGGCAAAACGAAGTGGATTCCACAGAGACCGATGCGAATGGAATTTTCGATCTCCAGGGGATGATTCCCGGCGATTACCGCTTAAACGTCGAAGCAAACTTGCAGGGATTCGGGGGCGAATGGATGGTAAACCGGGAAGAAGAATTCCACATTCCGGCGTTTGATATCTCGCCGCAATTGCCCGATCAGATCGTGACAATCGGCCCCGTGCGCCAACTATTCGCGCCGCAGGACGATTCGCAGGTGGTCATTCCTCCGTTGCGATCAGAATTTTCGCAAGCGGGATTCCAGGGCGGAATAATCAACCGATTCCAGAACCGAGACATCGTGTTCCCGGGACGGGGGATCTTTTTTGAAAGAACGCTTCCCGGATTCCCGAACTTGGTTTCCGAGACATTGAATTTCGTCTCGCATACAAATCTGAACGACGCTTCCATTTTATCGGGAGACCGTCCTCTGGTGCGCCATGTGTTGGGTCTCCTGGCGATCAACGAAATCAACCAGTACAACGAGACATTGATTCTCGACATTGCGGATGGTTATACCACCGTTCTGGATAACGCGATTAAAATGCTGATCGTGTTGAAGGGCATGAGGCCGTCGAGCGGTTCCGGCGATGGAGATTTCAACGTCGAACTATATTCGGTGATCACCCAGGAAATCAGCAAGTTCCTCTCGGATCAGATATCCAAACTGGCCGCTTCCGACGCATCCGATGCGGAAAGTTTCAAGCGCATGCTGTCGTTTTGCCTGCCGTTGATCAAGACACCATTGACACTGCTCTCTGGCAGTAAAGAAGCGGGGAAAGAATTATTAACCAGCATCGGTCTGGAGATTGCCAAGATCGTTCTGGATGAATGGGTTCTATCGGGACTCGTACAAAAAAACCGCAACCAGGTGGATGCGATCCGTCTGGCCGATTACGCTACCCGGATTCAAGGCAGCCACGATTCGGCGCGGCGTGAGATGGTCAACCTTCTTCGAGCCCGTTCGTACGACAGCGATATGGCGCATTTCAATTATGAATCCGTCAAAAAAAGTTACGACCATTTTTTCACACAATTCACAGAATTTTGCATTGATCTTCTTGCATCGAAAAATCCCAAATCGGATTTCGCCAAATTCAGTATGATCTTAAAAGGAATGCGTTCCGGATTGGTGGGAGCGGCAGCATACAACTGCGTGCGTCATCTTAACAAGAACACTGACAATCTTCCAGGAATCGTTAAAACCGTCTTCCAGCCACAGGGTGTGAATCCATACACTGCCAAGGCGGCCCGGAGGGATTTATCGCCATCCGCCGATTCGTCACTGTTTCCGCTTCAGGCGCTATGGGATCATTCCGCCAATGCCCGGCTGATTCTGGCGTACGCCATGACGAACGAGAATCGGCACGATCTGGAATCCAGTTTTGCAGCATTCCGCACCGCGATTCTTCCCTTTGAACAATACCTGGAATACACGATTCAGACTTTGATGGATGCCAAGAATTTGGCGGGCATCGATGACGAACGGATGGAAATCGAATCGGCGGGAAACGCCTATCGGCTGGAAAAAATCGCACTGATCGGTTCGTTGTTTCAGAATGAAATGGATACAGCCGCTTGGAACGAGGCGAAGAGCGCTTTGCTGGCATATGAAACAACCACGCAAAACGCCATTGATATAATCCTGCGATATGTTCAAAACACGTCCGGCTTTATCAATATGGATGCGTTTTCTATATTAGCGGTGCAATCCGCCCGTCTTTCCACCGATCCATTAACGCCTAGCCAACCGGCTTCGCTCACGATCGAGGTTATCAACCGGGGCGGTAAAACGGCCAATAACGTGTGCTGCCAGGTGGAGGGTTTTTCCGAAATAACCGCCGTATCCGCTGACCCGGCGGTTTCTATCGAGCCGTCTCAGACCACCACGTTTACTTATGATCTCAACCTGAACCCAGATGCCGTCAACGGTCCCCTCCTGTTATTGGTTACGGTTTATTCCAACAACAATGCTGCATTGAGTTATCCGATTACGGGTACGATTGCCGGTGCGAACGATCCAAGCGAAACTCTTGTAAAAGAATGGCAGGCGCATGAGTAAGGCTGGTTTGGCAGATTCTAGCATTGTCATTATTCGTCGGCCGGGTCAACTTTTTTTCAGGATATGATAGAGGTTGTGAACGAACACCCGGTTGTCGAGGCAGAAATACATCAATGGGCCTCCCATGCGCGAGAAACTCTTACAGAATCGCAGGTAATAGGCGGCGTTGGTCTTGGGGGGCTCGCCTTGCGTCCAGTCCCAGCCTCCGCCGTCCTGCAGGTCGACCACGGCGATACGGTGATTGGAAATCCGCCGGTTTTCACGCAGGTGAATGTTATTCGCCAGACTCATGCTCTTTTCGAAAACCTGGGGAGCCATAATCGCCGATCCCACCGACAGGAACGCGCCGTCGCTCAAGTTCAGCGTGGATTGCACGAAGGTGTGATAATCGATGCCCGCTCCCCGTCCGATCGCTGCGGGTGCGAACAGGGGATGGTTGGCGATGATGTCGTAACCAACGCCGGGATGAACGGTGAAGGGAATCTTCAGGCGGTATGCGTTGGCGGTGGCGGAATATTGCTTATTGGGATGGTTTATCGTACAGCGGCCTTCCGTTTCACCGGCCTGGTTCAACCACTGCCAGAGATCGGCGCGGGCCGGCGTGAGGGGATCATCGGGTGAGTGCCGAATTTGATCCAGCAAAGTCTCTTTGGAGGGGATATCCATTCCGTCTTCGTGGATGAAACGACCGATGGATTCGCCCAAACCCCGGTTTTCCGCCGCCCCGGCGATAAAAGCCAGATTGATATAGCGCCCAGTTTCCTCCCAGGTTCCAAAGGTTCCCGTATGAACGTTTTCCCGGACGCTTTCGGTCGAGCGGCCGAGAAAACTATACTCCCAATCGTGAATGATTCCCGCGCCGTTTGTGGCAAGGTGAGTCAGCCATCCCTCTTCCATCATGGCGATCAGAGTGGGTCCCATGCCGTTTCGGATCAGATGCGCACCATATGCGAGCATGACAGAAGATCCCTTATGGCGCGCCGTTCGAATATGGGAAGCCAGCGCGGCGAGGGATGATTGATATTCGCCCAGGGGGGGAGGAGGCGAATCGGGATCGATCAGAATGGAATCGATCGAAGTGAGATGCCTGCGTTGGGCGAGCGGGAAAACCTGAATTCGTTTGGGATCGAGACGGGGGTATGGCATTTGAGCGGCCTTTCTTTTCAACCTCCCCACGGGAAGGTATCGAATCTATTATCATTCATCGTTGGAGTGATTCTCATAATTCCGTACCTATTCGTGTTTCGAAAAAGCCAGAAATGATTGGCTTTTTCGAAGACGGAATGTGAAATAGCCATACACACTTTTGAGAACCGCTCTCGACTATTTCAAACCGGGAACGGCGTTCAACTCGAGTCCGGCAAGATTCCCGGTCTGAAAGTAGCGATACGCCAAACCCGCCACCATCGCGCCGTTGTCCATCGAGTAACATTTATCCGGGATGTAGACCGAATACCCGGCCTTTCGGGCACGTTCGGTCAGTTCGCGGCGAAGCGGCTCATTGGTGGAAACGCCGCCGACCAGAGAGATATGGCGCAGATTGAATTCGTTCGCCGCGCGAAGCGTTTTAGTCACCAAAACGTCGACGACGGCTCGTTGAAACGAGGAGGCGATGCGGGTGATTTCGTGTTCGTCGACCGGGTGTTCCCGAAGGTAATTCACGACGGCGGTTTTCAGGCCGCTGAAAGAAAAATCGAAACCCTGGGATACCATGGGTCGCGGGAAATCGATCCATTCCCCCTTGAATCCATCTGCCCGTTTCTGGATCAGCGGGCCGCCGGGGAAACCGAGATTCAGCGCCTTGGCGACTTTGTCGAACGCTTCTCCAGCGGCATCGTCACGTGTCGTTCCCAGGCGGATTAATTTCATCCAGTTGTCGATGCGATAGAGGGATGTATGTCCTCCAGAAACCAGAAGGGAAAGATGTGGGAAAGGAGGACATTCTTCCGTGGTACGGCTCAGGGCGGCGGTATAGACATGCGCTTCCAGATGATTGATACCGATAAAAGGTTTGTGCAATGAATAAGCCAGGGATTTGGCCAGAGAAAGCCCGGCAAGCAGGCACCCCGCCAGGCCGGGCCCGTAAGTCACTGCGATGGCGTCGATCTCATCCAGAGAGACTCCGGCGTCCTGCAGGCTCAGGCGCACAAGGGGCACGAGAGTTTCGACGTGCGCCCGGGATGCGATTTCGGGTACGACGCCGCCATACGGGCGGTGCAGGTCGGTTTGCGAGGAGACGCGGTTCGAAAGAACGATACCGCCGTCCCGTACGACGGCGGCGGCGGTATCGTCGCAGGATGTATCAATTCCCAGTATTAGCACGGCTATATTGCATCTTTCCGCCGGCGGCGAGCACTTCCGCTCCCTTCAGGCATTGATAGGCGGTGAACAGTTCGATGTCGTAGAGTTTTTCCGCGGGTTCTTTTTCTGGGTCCTTAAAAACCTCATCGACCGTAACAGGCGTGGAGGTGGAATCGGAAATCTCGGGCGATGCCGGGAGAGCCGGTGTTCCCTCTTCCATGCCCGAGTCCATCCCGGTGATGTCATTGATCGTTTCCAGACCGGATTTATTATTGGATTTCGATTTCCCGACTTGTTCGGGAAGAAGGTATCCGATTTTACCGGCCTGAATAATAGCGCGGCGTTGATCGTCTGTGATTGGAGCGAAAACGTCCGGTTGCAGACCCTTTTCGTCCTCGATAGACCGGCCCAAGGGTGTGTAATATTTGGCGGTGGTCATTTTCAGAGAAGCGCCGGGCATGGAGGGCAGATCGTAAAGAGTTTGTACGGAACCTTTCCCGAACGTACGGTGACCGGCCGGTCCCACGATGATGCCGCGTTTATAATCCTGAATGCAACCCGCCACAATTTCGGAGGCGCTGGCCGAGAATTCGTTTACCAGAACGGCGAGGAGAAAATCGCCGACTGGTTCGCGTTCGGCCCGATAGACCGTTTCGTATTTATTACGGTCTTTGTGAGAAACGATCACATCTCCCTTTTTGATAAATAAATTGCTGACACCCACGGCCACATCCAAAAGTCCGCCTACGTTGTCGCGCAGATCGAAGATCAGGCCGCGCATCCCTTCTCCCTGAAGTTTTCGGATGGCGCTTTCGAGTTCGCTGGTGGCGTCGCTGGTGAAATCGCGCAGGCGAATATAACCAATGGTGGAATCGAGCATGGTTTGCTCGCTTTCGGGTACGGCGCTGACGTGAATGATAGCGCGTGTCAGTACTTTCTTGAGCAGTTCCTTTTCGCCCTTGCGCGCAAGAGTAATAGTGACCTGCGTATCCGGTTCGCCTTTGAGTTCCTTGATGGCTTTCTCGATGGACATGCCGCGCGTGCTTTTTCCCTCGATATCGACGATCCGGTCGCCGCTGATTAATCCCGCCTTACTGGCGGGCGTATCGGGAAGAGGTTCGATAACGGTCAGCCAGCCATTCATCATTCTGATCTGAATGCCCAGGCCGCCAAAAGAGCCCTGCGTCTGATCGTTAAATTCCTTGGCTTCGTCTTCTTCCAAAAAGACACTGTACCGGTCAAGGCTGGATACCATGCCGTGGATTGCGCCTTTGACGAGATCTTCGGTTTTGGTTTTTTCGGAATCGACGTAGTATTTTTGGACGGTTACCAGGACATTGGTGAGTACTTTGAGTTTACGCATGTACTCGTCCATCTCTTCGTAGGCGAGTACGCTGCGTTGGACGCCCATGCCGAACCCGACGAAGGCAATCGCCAACAATACAGAAAGAAAGGCCATTTGTTTTTTACCAGGGGATTTCATGGAAATGCTCCTTCAGAGGAAGAAATAGAATGAGTTTTCGTTCGATGGAACAGATCGGGCCTGTCTCTATTATCGAGAGCGCAGCCACGTCAGAGGATTCAGCGCCACATCGCCTTTCCGCAGTTCGAAATGAAGTTCGACACTCGCGGCTTTGCCGATTTCCTGTCCGGCGGCAACCGCCCGATCGAGCGGGATCGACGATTTGACATTTCCATAAACAGAAACGTAATCCTGTCCGTGATCGACAATCACGGTGGGACCGAATCCAGCGATTTCACCGTTAAAAAAAACCGTTCCTTTGGCAACCGAGCGAATCGATTGATTGGTATCGACGCGCACGTTGATACCGTAACTTTTCATTTTAACCTTATATTCGGGATGGGTAAACTCGCCGAACGATCGCAAGATGGCGCCTTGAGCCGGCCAGATCAATAAACCCTGCTGTTCGGAGAAGGGCAAATTACCGGAAGGGGATGAGGCCGGCGAAGAAGGGGAACTGCCCTGCGTGGCCGGGGGATTGGCGGAGGTTTCGGGGAGATTTTTAACCGGCGATTTGGTGGATTGAGCGACGAGTTGTTTTTTGCGTTTTTCCTCTTCCTGCCGCCGTTTTTGTTCGGCAATCCGTTTTTGTTCGGCAATGCGCCGCTGAATTTCCGCTTCAGCGGCGGCGATTTGGCTTCGCAATGCGTCGATGTGCTGTTGAACTTCCTGAGAATCCTGGTCGGTTTTTTCGACGGCCTGAGTGGTTTCATCCAGGAGCCGTTCGGCATTTTCCTTTTTTTCCATATCGGAGGGCAGGTATTGATTGTAAATCCGTTCCTGAAGGGCTTGTTTTTCTTCGATAATCTGGAGTAATTCGGACATACGCGGTTTTTCCGATTGGATGTCCATGAAAACGATATGCGTGATTTG
>CAZFOX010000157.1:0-4680 GCA_964520565.1 uncultured bacterium
TGACCTGTTCCGCCTATCTGGAATATGTCAAAACCAAAACCCACTTGCGATACGACGCCTATCCGAAAGATTGGTTAAATAAATATCTGCTCTTTGTCGATGAAGGAAAGGATTTTCGGGGGTGGCCGGTGGAATTCCTCCTCCCCAACGGAGCCACGGTAAAAGCGCTTGTACCCAAAGAGGTTGGAATTTATATCGAAAAAGGAACCGTTTTTACGACCGATGCCAAAGAGAACTGCACCTGTCTGGAACTGTCGGAAGACGTAGGTTATATCCGAATCAAAAGCATGATGCCTTCCCCGTTGGGTTATGTTTTTAAGGGATACATCAAGAGAGAACGGAAAAAAATCCATGAGTTTCTCGAACGGAGTCAGGGTCATTACAAGAAACTCATTATCGATGTTCGAGACAACGGCGGTGGTTATCCCGACTATGTGATCGAATCTCTGATTCGCCCTTTTCTCGATAAACCGATTACGGCAGAGAAAATTATCGGTTTGAAGAGGAAATACATTCAGGATACAAATCCTTCCGTACTTCGCGATCAAAAGAATCTGTTCTCGTCCTATGTTCGGGATTCGCAAGAAATTGAACCCCCGGAAGGCTACAACAAAAACGAATGGATTTTCTATCAAATCACTCAGGCAATCGATCCTTCCCCCGATCGGTATAACTTTTTTGGGAAAATTTACGTACTTATTAACGGGGGTTGTTATTCGGCCACGGATGATTATGCGGATTTAGTCAAGCGAACTGGTCTGGGAGTTCTTGTCGGTCAGAGCACGGGGGGATGTGGCGGCGGTCTCCTTGTACCCCTTGCCATTCGTTTACCTCGGAGTGGTGTGATCTTTCGTTTGGAAGCGGATTTGACATTCACTCCAGAGGGAGAGATCAATGAACTGCATGGAACCGAGCCGGATGTGAAACTCCCACCGGCGATTCCTCCGATGTGCATCACGCGGGATGAGTTGTTAAAACACCCGTGGATCGATGAGATTATTACAAAATTGTAATAATAAAAAATTTGACTTCTGGGGATTGAACGATGTCTCAAAGAAATAATTTTCAACGCAACACACGTTACTTTTCACTCGCCACTGTCTTCCAGGACATTCGGTTCGGATTACGCATGCTTTTGAAGAATCCCAGCGTAACGTTTTTCGCCATGTTGGCTCTTGCCGTCGGCATTGGCGCGAATACGGCATTGTTCAGTTTGATCTACAACGTGCTGCTCAGTCCGCTGCCATTTCCCGATCCGGAAAAAATGATGTGGGTTCAAACCACCTGGCGAACGGGCGGGCAGGGTAGCAGTTCCGGACCGGATTATCTCGATTGGGTTGAGCAAAACACGGTTTTTGAAGAACTCTGTGCCATGCGGATGGGCATAAAATTGAATCTGACGGGTATGGGCGAACCGAAAGCTCTAAAAGGTATACAGACGACTACCAATTTTTATAAAACAGTGGGCGACAAACCGATTCTGGGACGCCCATTCCTTCCCGAAGAAGAGGAAGCGGGGAAAGAGCGCGTTGTGATCCTCAGTCATCGTATCTGGCAGAATCTTTTTGATTCGGATCCGAATATTGTCGGTAAACAAATTACCTTGAGCGAATCGCCCTGGACGGTGATCGGTGTCGCTCCGCCGACGATGGGATTTATCGAAGAACTGGCGCAGATTTATATCCCTTTTACTCGCGAAAGCCTAACGGGAAGCCGGGGAAGCCACTATCTGAGTGTAATGGGACGCCTCAAGGAGGGTGTGAATACGCAACAGGCCCAGGCCGAGATGGATACAATCGCCAGCCGATTGTCGGAGAAATATATCGATTCCAACAAGAACAAGGGCGTTATTATCGAGCCTCTTCACGAGATTCTGATCCGGGAAATCCGTACGGCATTCCTTATTCTTTATGGAGCGGTTGGTTTCCTGCTCCTCATTGCATGCGTGAACGTCGCCAATCTTCTCCTCGCGAAAGCGGGATCGCGCAGCAAGGAGATTGCCATCCGTACCGCTTTGGGAGCGGGACGATTTCGCATCTTTCGCCAGGTACTGACAGAGAGCGTCGTTCTCTCGATTGTGGGTGGCTGTCTGGGTTTAATGCTGGCGTTGTGGGGGTTGGATTTCTTTCAATACATCGCACCCCGAGGAGTAGAGACGGGAGGTACGAGTATTCCCGGATTTGAAGAAATCAGCATTGATGCGACAGTACTGGGATTTACACTCCTTCTCGCCACATTGACCGGAATTCTTTTCGGTGTGGTTCCCGCCTGGCAGATCTCCAAGACGAAGATCAACGAGATGCTCAAAGAGAGTGGACGGGGAACGTCGGTGGGATCGTCGCGCCATCATATACTTAGCGGCCTGGTTGTTTCGGAAATCGCTCTGGCGTTGATCTTGTTGATGGGTGCGGGTCTTTTAATCAAGAGTTTTTATAAGCTCCAAAGCATCAAGCCCGGTTTTAATCCCGATCGTATTCTTGCCGTAAGTATGGAACGGTCACACACCAGGGAAAACGAAGATTACAAAAAGCGGGTGGAATTTTTTAAGAAAGTGGTCGAACGTGTTTCTGTCCTGCCGGGCGTTGAATCGTGTTCGGCGATCAACATCCATCCGTTGACGCCGAATAATTCCAACGATTCGTTCATTATCGAAGGGCGGCCACTGCCCCCGGGCGAGTTTATCGCCGCCGAGCATCGTAATATTACTCCCGATTATTTCCAAACCATGAAAATACCCTTGATCAAGGGGCGGTATTTTACTTCGGGCGATAACGATAAAAACAAACAGGTTGTTATCGTGAGCGAGGAATTCGTTCGCCGGTTTCTTCCCAACGAAGAACCTCTTGGCATGCGAATCCATCATGGAGATCGACTGAAAGAAATAGTCGGTGTTGTGGGCGATGTCAAAATGCGTTCCATCAACGCAGACGGATTTTCTCCCTTCATGTATTTCCCAATCGATCAGGATTGCTGGAATGAAATGACCGTATTGGCCCGCGTTCAAGGCGATCCCTCCAATCTTGCTTCTGCGGTCCGCGAGGTCATCTGGAATATCGATCCCAACCAGCCGATCTTATGGATGCAGACCATGAACCAGATCGTCGGTGCGTCCATCTCCGTGCAGCGTTTTTGCATGATCCTGCTGTCGGGCATGGCGGTTATCGCGCTGTTACTCGCCGTAATCGGTATTTATAGTGTGATGGCGTTTTCGGTGCAGGAGCGTGTCCACGAGATCGGCATCCGTATGGCGCTGGGCGCTCAGGTTGTCGATATTTTGAAAATGGTCATTCAAAAAGGTTTTCTACTCACCCTGCTGGGTCTCGGTATCGGCTTGGCCGGTTCGTATTTCGTCACCCGCTTGATGACGGGAATGCTCTATCAAATCAGCGCCACCGATCCTTTGACGTTCCTTCTCGTTCCAATTGTCCTGATGACCGTCGCTCTGCTGGCTTGCTATCTCCCTGCGAGAAAAGCGGCGAAGACCGATCCCATGATCACATTACGCTGCGAGTAGCATAAGCCCCGGCGTACCCTACCGGTTTGGAGATACCATAATGTCACCGAATACAAAACATCTTGTCACTCGTCACTTATCACTCGTCACTGTCTTCCAAGACCTGCGGTACGGTTACCGCCAATTCGTACGCAATCCCGGTTTTACGGCGGTCGCCGTGTTGACGCTCGCGTTGGGAATTGGCGTGAATACCTCGATTTTCAGCGTGCTCAATGCAATCCAACTGCGCTCGCTCCCGGTTCCCAATCCGCATGAACTTCGGTCGATCAATTGGATGGGGCGCAATCCCGAATTGAATCATTACACGGGCAACGGGATGGGAGAGACCTCCACGGGAATGAGATATGCGGGTTCGTTTCCCTATCCGGCCTATCGCAGTTTTCGCGAACGCGGAGCCGGTTTTACGGAGGTTTTTGCGTATTTTCCTCTCTATAGCATGACTCTTCACTCGCGCAACGAATCGTCCGTAACCGAAGGGATGATGGTGTCGGATAATTTTTTCGCCGGATATGGACGGCGAACTTTGTTTGGGCGGACGATCTCCGCAGAAGACGACCGGATTGGCGCTCCACCCGTCGTTATGATTACGTATCGATGGTGGGAACAACATTTCGATCTCGATCCGAACGTTCTGGGGCAGACTCTTCAAATCAACAAGAATCCTTTCACTATCATAGGAGTACTTCCGAAAGATTTTGTGGGGCTTATACCGGGCGATCCCACCGAATTCTACATTCCCTTTTCCGCACAACCCCAACTGGTGCCGAATTTTCCTCTGGATTCCAACAATCATTGGTGGATACAGATTATGGCTCGGCTTGCGCCGGACGCGAACGAAGAGCAAGCGAAAGCCTCTCTGGACGTATTATTCCAGCCGATCTTGAGCGACTCATCCACCAAGATGGAACAACCTTCGATTCGATTGGATGACGGAAGCCGCGGGCCATTGATTCAACGCGAAGGGATGGCTCAGCCCCTATGGGCGCTTTTGGCCGTTGTTGGATTGGTGCTGCTCATTGCCTGCGCCAACATCGCCAGTCTGCTGCTGGTGCGCGGCATCTCCCGGCAGCACGAAATGGCGATTCGTACTGCCATCGGTGCGGGGCGCTGGCGGCTCATTCGTCAATCGCTCACCGAAACCCTGCTTTTGACGTTAACGGGAGCCG
>CAZFOX010000157.1:4690-5889 GCA_964520565.1 uncultured bacterium
GGATTCTTTGCCGGTTCAATGGATAACCTGCATATCGATACCCGAACCGATGCCAACGTAGTAGCATTTACTCTAGGAATTTCCCTGTGTACGGCTCTTTTATCCGGTCTATTGCCTGCGTTCCGTATCTCCTGTGTCGATCCTGCCGCCGGGTTGAAAGACCGTGCCTCAATGGGATCGCCCCGGTTGCGTCTGGGAAAAATGTTAGTTTCCGTCCAGGTGGGTCTCTCCCTGTTGCTGGTTGTGGGAGCCGGACTGATGATCCGCAGTTTTACCAATCTCAATCATGTCGATCCCGGTTTTATTCCGGAAAATTTGCTTTTATTCCGTTTGGATGCCGGGCAATCGGGCTACGATGACCAGCAATCGAAGGAGTTTTTTACGAACGTACGGCAATCGATAACGGTTCTTCCCGGTGTTCAATCGGTGGCCCTTTCCGATCTCGCATTGATTAGCGGTGGAATGTCGGCAACAAGCGTTACTCTTCCGGGAAACTCTGAGAATCCCGATGCCTCGTATCAGACGAATCTGCTTCATGTGAGCGATGGATTCTTTTCGACTCTGGGTATCAATCTCCTGCTGGGACGCGATTTCAATCCAAGCGATACGCCTGCCGATACTCTGGCAGCCATCGTAAACGAGACGTTTGTCAAATCGTTCATGCCAGGCGTCAATCCGATCGGTCAAACGATTATGTACGGTACGACGGAATGCCGGATTGTCGGCGTATGCAGCGATGCCAAGTATCAAAATCTGAGGGAGAAAGCGCCAGCGACTCTGTATCTGGCTTATCAGCAGAAACCGAGGATAGCCGGCGCCTTGTTTTTTGAAGTACGTTCGGTGTTGCCGCCTCTTTCCTTGGTTCCCGCGATTCGCAAGATTATTTCCGAAATCGATCCGGCGATACCCATCACTCAAATCCGAACTCAGGAACAAAACATCGAACAATCTCTCATGCAGGAGCGTATGTTTGCTTCCTTATGCGGATTTCTGGCGCTTTTGGCGATGCTGCTCTCTTGTATCGGTTTATACGGTTTGATGGCGTATACCGTGAAGCGGCGTATCGGTGAGATTGGTATTCGAATGGCGCTGGGCGCTCGTCCTCGCGATGTGGCGATGCCCATTATTCGCGAAGCGTTTTGGTTGGCTTTCCTGGGCGTCGTGGTTTGTATACCCATTGCGTTTGGCTTGGCGCGTCT
>CAZFOX010000157.1:5899-6389 GCA_964520565.1 uncultured bacterium
CATTAGCTGGTAGTTCGCTACTTCTGATCGGTGTGGCCGTTCTCTCTGCATGGCTTCCCGCACGCCGCGCGGCGAAAGTCGATCCCATGACAGCGCTACGGTGCGAGTAAAGCAGTGATGAGTGACGAGGGAAACATGATCGAGATCTGAATCTGGTATTTGAAGGAATAAAGGAGTCTTTCGATGTTCTTTAAAAAACAGCCTGAACCGGAAATCCCCACCTCGTTGCATGAATTGATGGCCGATCATTCAACGTTGATTCATCTGCGCGGCATGGAGAAATTTTATCAATCCAAAGCGGGGAAAACTTACGTTCTTCAGAATATCAATCTGGATATTCAACCCGGCGAGTTTGTCACCATCATGGGGCCGTCCGGCGCGGGCAAATCGACTCTGCTGCATATCCTGGGAATGTTGGACAGCGAATGGGGCGGCGAGTATTACCTGATGGGCAAAGCGGTTCATAAACTGCCCCATAAGGAACGTATCG
>CAZFOX010000157.1:6399-9239 GCA_964520565.1 uncultured bacterium
AGCAGACCATCGGATTCGTATTCCAGAGTTTCCACCTGCTCGATTCGCTGACCGTTTACGAAAACCTCGATACGCCGCTTTCCTATCGCAACATCAAGGGGTCGGAACGCGCCAGTATCGTCTGCGATACGCTGGATCGATTTCAGATTGTGGGTAAGAAAGATTTATATCCCAGCCAGCTCTCCGGCGGACAACAACAACTGGTCGCCATCGCTCGTGCCGTCATCGCCAACCCCAAACTGATCCTGGCCGACGAACCCACCGGCAACCTGCACTCCAGGCAGGGCGAAGAGATCATGGAACTGTTCTCCAAACTCAACCGGGAAGGGACGACCATCATCCAGGTCACCCACTCGGAACGAAACGCCAAATACAGCCGCCGTGTCATTCAGTTAAAGGACGGATTGGTGGTGAACGAGATGATACCGGAAGAGTTGGAAGGAAAGGATTAAATAAACGTAAATCTTATGAGTGAATGAATCATGAACGACAACAAAAAATCATTTATCGTCACTTGTTACTCGTCTCTCGTCTCTCTTTTTCAGGACGTACGTTACGCCATTCGGATGTTGTTTAAGTATCCCTTGTTTTCAACGGCGGCCATATTCACGTTGGCGTTGGGTATCGGTGCGAATACCTCGATTTTCAGTGTGGTGAATACGGTTCTATTACGTCCATTGCCCTATCCGGAACCAGGGCAGTTGGTGCAGGTTCTGAAAAATGATCCGCCGAATGGCCAGTCAGGAGGAATGAGAGATGAATTCGTTAGCGGATATGAATATTTAGCCTGGAAAGAGCAAAGCCATACCTGTTCGCAGATTGCGGCTTATTTCGGCAACGAGGTACTGCTGACCGGTCTCGGCCAGGCGGAGCGCATTCCCTGCGGCAAAGTCTCCTCGTCGTTTTTCCCCTTGCTTGGTGTCCAGCCTATGTTGGGGCGCTTTTTTGGGGATGAAGAGGATCGGCGGGATGGACCGGCGGTAGCGATCCTCAACTACGGCTTCTGGCAAAGCCGGTTGGGCAGCGATCCCGATGCAATCGGAAAAACTCTCAATCTTCAGGATCGTCCTTACACAATTATTGGAGTATTGCCATCCACCTTTCAATTTTCAGAACCCTTCGAAATCTATCTTCCTCTCCGCCTGGATCCTGCCAGAGAAGGGGTGGGGAATGCTCAAATATCGGTCACCATCGTACGTGTGCTTGCTCGTCTGAAGCCGAAAATTCGATTGGAAAAAGCGCGCGAGGAGTTGAATACCATTGTCCAACGGATTCAATCCCTATCCTTCTCCCCCCCAAACGATGCGCGCAGTCCTTCCGATTCGACCAATCTGCCTCTTGGGAATATCGCAATGGATGGCGCTGGGAATATGGACAGGAAGGATAAACTTCAATCCATACCTGCTCCATCGTCTCCTACGGGCGAGTCAGGAAGAACGACATTTTTTGTGAAAGGGATTGGGACCCTGCTACGGGTGGAGGGAAGCGAAGTCAAATTGGTTGGTTTACACGAACATCTGACTGGTAACGTTCGTACCGCCTTGCTGGTTATGTTCGGAGCGGTGGGATTTGTTCTGTTGATTGCCTGTGCCAATGTTGCCAATCTGCTGTTGGCACGCGCTCTGCATCGGCAGAAAGAGATTGCCATTCGCTCGGCATTAGGTGCCAGCCGAATGCGTGTGATTCGCATGTTGCTCGTGGAAAGCATTCTTCTGGCTTTATGCGGAGGCGGATTGGGTTTGGTGGTGGCGTTTTGGAACGTCGATCTTCTTCGCGGATTGAGTTCGTTACAAATAAAATACATGTCGGATATTGCGATCGACAAGCAGGTATTTGGATTTACATTTCTCCTGGCTGTGATAACCGGACTTCTTTTTGGATTTGTTCCCGCCATGCAGGCGTCAAAACTCGATCTGAATCGAACGCTTAAAGAAAGCAGCCGGGAATTGCAGGCAGGATGCCGGCGCCATCATTTCCGAAATTCATTGATCGTTTCCGAAATTGCCTTGGCTTTAGTTCTTTTGATTGGAGCGGGATTGTTAATGAAGAGTTTTTATCGGGTAATGAACGTTGATCTTGGATTCAAGACCGAACGCGTATTATCCGCGCAGATTCAATTGGAAAAAATGAGATACAATGAAAACGCAGAGAAACTTTCTTTCTCCGGGCAGTGCTTGCAAAGTTTGCAGGCACTTCCCGGCGTGCAATACGCTTCCCTCGGTTCCAGTCTTCCTTTGATGACAAACTATTCCCAAATCATGATAGGATTGCAGGTCGAAGGGCGTCCCCGGAACGATGAAGACATCATGCCTGTTTCCATGATGTCTGTCAGTCCCGATTATTTTCGTACTCTGAGTATTCCGCTTCGGAAGGGCCGATTTTTTTCCGAGCAGGACGCGCCGGGAGCACCGGATGTGGCAATTATCAACGAAGCCTTCATCCGTCGGTATATCCCGGAGCAGAATCCTCTTGAAAAACGTATTCTCTTGCCCTCCGCTAGCGGACAAAGTTCGATAAACATTGTTGGAGTTGTGGGGGACGTGCATCAAACCGGTCTGGAAAGCGATATTCTGCCGATCGTGTATCGGCCGTATGTACAGAATCCCGAACCGATGATCTCCCTTGCCATTCGGACGGATGGCGATCCGTTGAATCTGGCGAACGATCTCCGTGGCATCGTTGCGTCCATTGATCCCAACCAGCCGGTTCAAAACATCATGACCATGGAACGGCGATTGTCCAATTCGGTTGCGCCGCGCCGTTTGAATATGCTGCTGTTGGGCGTGTTCGCCGCCCTGGCGTTATTTCTTGCCTGTATGGGTATCTTTGGCGTCATGTCT
>CAZFOX010000158.1:0-9175 GCA_964520565.1 uncultured bacterium
TGCGGTCTTTTATAGGTTGGAATCAATACAGTAATAGAGGGTTCATTCATGAATGAATCCTTTTCGTTGCAAATAGAGAACACCATATCCCTTTTCTCTATATAATTCTTTTATATCGAAAAATTTCTCCAGTTTTAAATATATAAATTTACTATTGTGCAGTGTCGATATTTCGTGATATTCCATTATTATTCTCTCGATATGGTTAATGATAAAATCAAAATCCTTCTCAAGGATTGCGTACTCACTCCCTTCCACATCCATTTTCAATAAATGAATTTTATCAATCCCATTTTCATTACAAAAAAAACTTAATTGTCTAGATTCAACCAATTCGTCCCCCCCGGATTTATCTACATAAAAGGCATCTTTCTTACCTTTTGTATTTATCATAACCTTCTCATTGCAATCAGAGATAGCCATCTTATAGAAAAGAAAATTATCGATTTTATTTTTTTGGGTGTTTAATAATAGTAATTCATAATTCTCATCAACTGGTTCAAACGCATAACCTCTAAAAGAAATATATGGATTACAAAATTTACTAAACACACAAAAAGATCCTATATTTGCACCCAAATCAAAAAGCACATCTCCATCAGACAATTGAATATACTCTGAAGGATATTCAAAACCTGACATTATTACAACAAGTTCATGAATATCCGTACTTTTACACCTGCATTTAAAACTACATCCATTATAGAATTCATAATAAACGTAATCCCAACAGCCCATTTTATCAAAAATAATCATATAAAAATTTTTAACATTCAAAATAAAAATTAAAATTTTCCGAAAAAAAGTACGGTAGGATTTTTTTTTAGTTGCATTACCAAATTTATTCTTCAAAAGTCCGCACAATCCAGAAAAAATCTCTACTATTTTTAATAAAATCATGCCAAGAGATATTAACGGACTTTTCAATAATAATTTATAATTACTAACAAAGCATTTCATTTCTTCCCATAGCAATGAAAAAGGATTCTTGGATTTTTTAGAAAAATACATCTCTGCAGATTGGCCATAATTATATTTTTTTAATATGGATTCTCTGAGAGAAAAATTTTTTAAATTATGGTAAACTACATTTCTACAAAATGAAATATTTGCATAATGGGAAAGTCGATCTTGAATATCAAAATCTTCCCCCGTATTAATATCTTCATCATACCCCCCAATTCTATCAAACAAATCTTTTTTTATCACTCTAGCCGATTCAATAGTGGTATTCCCCCAATATGTACGTCTTTCCAAAGATTTACATGTACCCCAAAAATTATTGGTAAGATCAATTTCATGAACAATAAGAGCACCAATTTCAGGATTATTTTCAAATACATTCATTATCTCATCAATTAAACCGTCTGATAATTCCATATCACTATCTAGATGAAATAGTATCGATCCTGTTGATAATCTTGCTCCTACATTTCTCGATTTTGTAGGTGGAGAATAGACTGTACTTTGGGGAATTGATTTGATAATACACCCATACTTTTCTGCGATCATTATTGTTGAATCCTCACTTTCCTGATCAACAATAATAATTTCGATATTTTTATATGATTGCTTATAGATTGATTGCAAACATCGATCTATGGTTTTCCCTGAATTTCTTGTTGGAATAATGATAGAAATTTTTTCTTTCATATTATTTCGATCTACTTTTGGTAAATTTACAAAATAGAGTCATAAATCCTTTTTTTTTATATTCAATATCGATTTTTTTTATTAGAAATTCTTTGTATAATGGCTCTCTCCGTAAAATCCATTTGCTAAAATACATATCGAGGATTTCAATCATATCCCAAAAACGACCTTTGATATGATATGTCTCAGTGGTCAAGTTTGATTGGGAAGCTAAGAAAAACATTTGATCGAGGGTATAATGTCTATGGCCCATCAACCACCAGGCAGGATCCGATAATACACTCAGAATTGAATTAAACGGGGTTGACAAATATAAAGTACCATTATCTTTCAACACCCGGACGATTTCTTGAAAGAGATATGTCTCCGTTTTCTTGGGGATATGTTCGATCACTTCCCAGCAGACTACTGTGTCAAAACAACGATCCTTAAAAGGCAACATAATTGAATCCGCTATAGCCAGACCAATTTTAGGATCATTTAGATTATTTTTTGCTGTCTGAATTCCTTCTTCCGATATTTCTATTCCAACGATATTTTTCACATTTCTATCGACAGAGTGAATTTCAAACCAACCATAACCACAACCGATATCCAGAACACTTTTACTATCCAAATCGATATGGTTGACAAACTCGGCACTTTCCTTCATTCTACCGAAGAGTTCGAGAGGTGGTTTTTCCGCTAATATATTTCTCATAGGCCTATTTCATTTGCCTGGAGGCATTATCGTTCTGACCGATGATTATCCATTAATACACTCCTATATGCAGTCGTAGAACAGACATAAATTTCTGGTAGGATTTGATGAATGAGTAATCTCTACTATGTTCCAGCGCCTTTTGTTGAAAATTTCGATAATCTCTATTCAAGAATGCTTCCACAATTGCCTCTGACAAACTTTCAGGATTGCTTGAAGTGACAAAACCTGTTTCTCCATCCCTTACACTATCTCTTAATCCATCCACATTGTAAACAATCGCCGGAGTTCCTTGACTATTTGCTTCGGTTATAATTAATCCCCAACCCTCTTTCACGGATGTTACACATATAAAATGAGATTTTTGCATCAATTCTATTTTTTGGCTTTCTGAAACAAAACCTTTATATTTAATGTCCATTGTATAAGGAGACGTTCCAATCATTTTTAATACTTTTTTTCCATAGCGTCCTGCCGCAGAACCTGCAATAATCAGTTGAAGTTTGGGGATATATGCTTTTGCTATTTCAAACGCTTTTATAACATGATCCGTGCGTTTCATTTTACGAATCATGCCGATAGATAATAAGGTAGGTTGTTTATATTTTACAACTTCATCAACATTATCAATGCATTCCATCTCGATCCCAATCGGAATAATATAGATATTTCTATCCATGAATCCATATTTAATTAAATCATTCCTAGTCGATTCCGACTCAGTCAATGCAATATTTTTACGTAAAGAATAAAGAAAAACAGGTTCAAGAAAAAATCCAATAACGTTGAGAGGTATTTTTAACTGATAAAACCAAATTTCGCGGCATAACTGGTAAATAAACAATATTTTCTTTTCTTTTACATACCATTGCGTCATGAAGGGAATTGTATTTATTTCTTCAATTACGATATCGGCCCACCCCACCAGATGCTTTTTATAGTATTGATAGGCCTTCAGATATACAGTCCATCGATTACCAACTCGGATTACTTTATATCCATCGACCCATTCTTCGTGGCTTCCTCCATTAAAACCAGCTACAACAAAAATAACTTCATGCCCATCCAGAACTGCTCTTTTCGCTAATTCCTCATTTACTAGTTCAGCGCCTCCGGCTTGAGGATTCTTTCTGTCTTTCCATGTGAACCAAAGAATTTTCATTTATTTATTGAATTTATCGCCTCTCCGATATCCACAAATCATTTAATATCAACATAATATATCATAAAATGATAATTCCTTGGACAGGTTTGTGCGAAGTGATCTCCATCCCATAGACAAATTCAATATATTACATTATAAATAATCCATCTCATTAACTCAAGAGAAAAGTAAAATGAAAAATTTGTATCTCATCTGTCTATTGATTATATCACCGTTGGTCCCAAATTCTCAAGAAGTTGACACCACAGCACTTTTTCTCTCCTATCCTATTGGAAATTCTGATATTACCTATATCGATGAGATTAAAAATGGGATATTAAATCAAACGAAAGATGACCAGTTTACTATTAAAAGTCAAGTTGAACCTAAAACCTTCAAACATGAGTGGTTCCTAAACCAGCGCACCTTGATACCTCAAGACGAAACAATTATATGCAAAAATTCGGCGGTAAGCAAGAGATGGATTTTGGACGTCACTCCGGCCGAGCTCGATATCTGGGATTACAACCATATCTATCTTGAATGGGATCAGGCTCATCCTCTATCCGAACCCGATATTCGGGTCTCGCTAGACATCGATTCGGATGAAAATGGAACCTCGGATATTCATTTGGAATCGAATTATCCCGCTCCCGAATTAGAACTGACGCTCCAGCACGAAATCGATATGGAGAAGGAGAATTACGCTCCAAAATCCAATCTCTATCTGGTTCGGCGGGAGTTAGGATTAAAAGAAGATGCTACTTGGCGGTATGTCGATCATCCCGATCCCGAGCAGGGAAACCAAGTCGTTTTTCAACGGCGATTGGATATGCCATTGCAGGGTATGGATCAATTACGGATTTCTTTTTTGCCCGGGACAGATTTCCGAATGGTGGTTTTCTCTATCAGCACAGTAGGGAAAACCAAACGCGACCGCTTTTTGTTATATCAGGAAATGACTCACCGCCGGGAAAAACACGGCAATCTTGAAGTCGAGGTAATCGATCTGAAGGACACACTCCAACGATTGGGAATCGATCAGAGCCGAGCTTTGTTGATTGAACCCATTATCTACATTGGCGGCCATACATCGACCTTCTTAACCGAAAAAAGAGTGAAATCTCTGGCTTTTTATTCATACACTCAAGTAAAAAGCACAGGCGTTTCAGAAATGGAACCGGTGATTACCAAGACTCCCACTGGTTGTTCGCTTTCTTTCGATCTGGAAAAGGTATTCGATCAGCGTGAGGTTTGGAGTGGGAAAATCCTGGGTGTAACCGTAGAGGCTGAACTTGATTCACCTCAAGTCATCACCTGGAAAAAGGCGTGGTTGGCATACCGAGAGGAAATGGATACACCCACGATTTTAATGGAGCCTGCTAACAGACTGGCTGATTGGATTCCGAATCCGTCCTTTCTAAAGGTAAATCAGGTTTTGGCAGGATTCACTCCCCTATTCAGCAAAAAGGTCTTCATCCATTCTCCTACGATGCCTTATTCTTCCAACAAGCAATATCGATCGATCCCTTACGATGATGCGGATTTATATATTGAAGCTCAGGACGCTTTTTACAGGCTTCACAAAAATCAGAATTTATTGAACCTGGAGGGTATCTTTATCTCGAATGCTACCTCTTCCATTCACATCCGATTGAAAAAAGATCGATTAGAACAGGATTACCATCTCGATACGAAATCTTGTATTTGGGGTCCAATCGAGGTTTTGAATACAGACAAAGGCGCTATTCAGAATCCGATATGGTCGGTGGAGCCATCCGCGAATGTGGTTGTATCAACCACGAAGGATGCAATATTATTTTTCCGTCCGTATACTCCATCCGAGGTAACACAGAATTTCAATAATCCAATAATTCATTGGAACATTCAACTCGCTAAAACCGGTAACGCTCCATTTCGCAAATATCCGATTATTCTCGACGAATTGACCGACTCCAATCAAAATGCATGGAACTATCAAAATGCCAGGATCCAGAATAAACCCGTTATCGGTTTTTCCGGTCTTGAGAACATTTCGCTACCGATTACAGTCGGTATTGAATATTCGACTGATACGACAGAGACTCGACAAGTTGAATATGCCGTTTCAAAAGAGAAATCGAATTTTATCTTGGATATTCCCCCCGGATCACGGATACTGGATGTTTACCTCAGTAATCCACCCACCGATATTCCTATCCAATTGGAATGTGCGATCGTTGACGTGCAAATCGAAGACTATACCGAATCGTATGATTTGAGCCGGCTTTATTGGTGGGAAAATGAGAAGACGTTCTCATTGGAACCAATCTCGGAGAACGTTCATTTCGATCCAAAGTTGGAAAAGTACTTTTTATGGACAGAGAATTCTGAAACAACCTGGGAATTCTCTCTTTCCAATTCATACATCAAACCTGTCTCTTTGAAAGTCAATCCGATAGCGGATTCGAAAACCCGCTATGCCATTCAACACAAAAACAGAACGATTCCATTTTCACCGAATTCAGATGTCTTCGATTTTTCACCTTATCCTGATATACAGACCGACTGGTCTCTGCTGGTGTCTTACAGAGGGAATCAAGAACTGTTGGTTATTGATCCTCCTCAAGTAACAGTTATCGGTTTGAAGAAAACGGCACGAGAATGCCTGGAAGATCTTCGCATCAAGATCGACGATCGTATCATCGCCACAGATCGTATCCAGTTCCCAACCGAGGATTCCGATTGGCAGATAGTGGACGAAGTCTCGATTCCAGCCGGGCAACATGCGCTGGCGGTAGAAGATGCCACCTTCTTTCATATGGATTCATTGCTTCTCGAAGCAAAAAGCGGATATCCGTTGCCAGAACCGGAAACAGATCAAACAGCCGGTCAACCATCCATAACATCCAGATTGTTGAGATTGGGAGTAAAATTTGCGGTTTTCGCAGGAATAATGGCGCTGATTTATCTCTTCCGGAAAACAATAAAATATTACTTGGGATTGGTATTCAGTCCAATCTGGAATCTGATCAAGAGCATCTATTGGTTCATTCCAGAAGAAGGTTTGTTTATTTTCTGGACGCTGATCGGCGGCGGATTGTATGGGCTTGGCCTGAAGATAGTGCCTCCAGCCAGCAATGAGAATTATTTCTTTACGTTCGGTGGAATCGCCCTGGTCTTTTCGTTCTGGCATTTCTCCCGGCTCATTCGTAATGGATTCTTCCGGAAAATACCGAAACTCGCCTTTTATGTTTATCGAGGTCCAGGCACTCCGTTTATTTCGGGATTCATCGTTCTTCTAGTCTGTATTGCAATCCTGGTTTCGATGAAATTCGAGCCTTTGGCCGAGCAATTGGCTGTAATCGGGTACTATTTCCTAGTTGTAGGAGTCATCAGCGAATTTCTGGAAGCGCGACGAACCGGTTGGGAGGAGGAAGAGGAAGGAAGAGAACAATAGAAATATAGGAAACCATGTACAAAGAAGGGCGGCAGAATCGATTCTGCCGCCCTTCTTTTTCTTCTTTGATTACCGGAATATTAACTGGGCAAAGAGGTAGAGATCGTTCTTCCAGACCGGCCAGGTATGGCCGCCGGAATCGACGTGCCAGACGTGCGAGACGTTATTCTCTTTCAGATAACGATGCACATCCTGGCTGATGTGCATCAGACCGTCCTCGTCGCCACACGAAATCCAGAGACATTTGATCTTCTTAGCCGCCTCGACAGGATTGGGAACCAATTCCTCCACCGTCTTGGTGTTGGGCGCGGCGGAAAAAGCACCGATCCAGGCGAAGGTATCCAGATGTCCCAGACCGAAATTCAACGTCTGGCCGCCGCCCATAGACAGACCGGCGATGGCACGCGATTCACTTCGGGGATCGACCGAGTAATACGATTCCACATAGGGAATCACGTCGGCCAGCAAATCCTGCTCGAAGGCGGCAAAAGCGGAAAACTGCTCGTCCCAGGGCGTTTGCGGCGTCATATCTTTTGCCGCTCTTCCATTAGGCATCACAACAATCATCGGCGCCGCTTTATTATCTGCGATCAGGTTGTCGAGTATATTTCCCGCCAAACCTTTCTGATTCCAATCAACCTCTATATCGCCGATACCGTGTAAGAGATACAGGACGGGGTATTTCTTATCCTTCGAATAACCAGGCGGAGTATAGATCACCATCTTGCGCGAGACACCGACGGTTTTCGAATCGTATTCGACTGTTTCGATCGCGCCGTGAGCGATACCCTCTAGTTTCCGATCGAATCCTTCGGGAGCGTTGGGATAAGCAGGCTTATCGTCGGGGGCTAATTCGATCGGCTGAAATCCGCCGCGGCGTCCATCCGTTCGAGGCTGAGTTTCGACCGTTTTATCTGGTTCTTTTGGAGATTCTCCACTGCGTTTAGCAACCAACTCTTCGGTGGCGAATTCACCGACCTGGCGTTTGAACTTGATCTCATCGCCCGCCACGGTTCCCGTATAATCGATACGAATTTCGTTGCCCTGGAACTCGAAGGTTTCGTAAAAAGTGAGCGTATCTCCTTCCAGTTTAACGTCGTGCAACTCGACCTCGCGTTTCTCTTCGCCGATCAGGGAATTGGCTTTTCCCGTCACTTTGCCATCTTCCTGGATGAAGGTGAAAGTGTACTTCTGAACACCGATTTGGGTGTCGAATTCGGTTTTCCAGACACCACCGATCTCGGCGGCTAGTGTATAGACATTAACGCACAATCCGACTATAAGCAGCACAAAAACTTTCGCTGTCCTCGTCATATTCGTCTCCAATATTTCGTAGATTTGAGTCAATTTATTGGAACAGCAAGGGGGCGAATTCGTTGAGATATTCTCGCCAGTTGATCCAGGTATGCCCACCTTCCGATTCTTTGTAGACGACTTCGAATCCATGTTTCTTGAACAGTTCCACTGTTGCGCGGGAAGTTTCGATCAAGAAATCGTCTTTCCCCGTGGCAAACCAGAGGAGTTTGAGGCCTTCTTTCGATTGGGCATTATCGAGTTCTTCTTTATGCTGTTCTTCCCACGACGGACCAGTATTCCCGCTGGGGCCTCCCCCCACGATTCCGAAGATTCCGGAACTGTAAACGCCGATATATCCAAACTCATTCAAGTTGGGGATGGCGATATTCAGGGTCTGCCCGCCACCCATCGACAATCCGGCGATGGCGCGGTTTTTCCGATCGGTGTATACGCGGTAGTGTTTTTCCGCATAAGGCTTAATGTCTTTCAAAAAATCCTGCACGAATTCGTCGGTGGCCGATCGAGGGCCGCCGAAACGAAACGGGCCGGTATGGCCAGCTGGCATCACGACCACCATGGGTTTGGCTTTCTTGGCCGCAATCAGGTTATCGAGAATGAAACCCGCCCGGCCGACGCTTGTCCAGGAATCGTCGCAATCGAATGCGCCATGCAACAAGTAGAAGACCGGATATTTCCCCTCGCCCAATTCGTAACCGGGAGGTGTGTAAACGTGCATGCGGCGAAATCGGTTCAGCGATGAGGAAAAATAGGTAATCTCGGCCACCGCACCGTGCGGGACGTTCTGGGTATCCATGAATTCCGCACCGGGAACGTAGACCAGGCTCCAGACGTTGCCGTTCGATTCGCTGATGGAGGAGCTGCGGGGATCGACGACCGATACGCCATCCACATTGAAATTATACCGATAGGCTCCCGGATTCAG
>CAZFOX010000159.1:0-9172 GCA_964520565.1 uncultured bacterium
CAGGAAATAGAAGAAACGATTACTGTATCAAGCACGGAAGAAGAAAAGGGCGAGATCCGAAGATCCCGCCCTTTGGAAATCTAAACAGATACAGCGGATTAGTTGCCCAGCAGAGCCAGGTCGGCAAAGGCAGCCTGATCCTTAACAACGCGTACGCACACGTCGTCAACGATCGCATCAAAGCCAGCGGCCTGAACGACCAGGAAGGCTGTGGTTCCAACGCTCGGCGTAGCAACTGCAATGACTTTCGAAAACGCATCGCCCAGACCGGTCACGAAAGTTTCCGAACTGAGGCCCGCGCCGTCCGTCATGACCAGAGCAAAGGTTCCAGAGCCAGCGGCTTTCTTGGCATAGCATTCGGCCACAGCCGTGCCAGCCGGAAGAGTAACAGCCACGTGAGCGTTCGCAATCCCGCCCGTACCGGCCAGTTTCATCGAGCCAGCCGCGCCGGCAAAGTTGTTAGCAGTGTCCGCCACCGGAGCTTTCGCGCCAGCGCCGAGAATGTCGCTGCCCCAACCCGCCAAACTGGCGAGACCGTTCGAGAATACTTTCGCATTCGGATCCAGCGCATAGCTGGTTACCGGACCGGCTTTCACGATCGCCATATTGGAGATCGCGACTGTGCCAGCGCCCGTCACCTGCACGGCCGGAACGACGGTACCGGTCAAGGTTACCATCGACATGGAAATGCTTTTCACTTTGCCCGTGGCGATGTTCGCGCCCGACGGATTGGTATGAGCCAAAGCCGCGCCCAGACCGCCATCAAACAGAACGCCAGCCACATTCACGGCCGCCGAAGCGTTGTAATCGAATACCAATGTGACTACGTCGCCCGCTTTGCCAACCTGAATGGGGGAACCGAAAGCCAACGTGCCTTGACCGGCGGCGTTGGTAATCGTTCCATTGGCAAACTGTCCTTGCGCCAGGGTTCCAGCCGGAATCGCTGTAAAGCCAGCCATATCCACCTTAATGGCTTCCGCAGCCAACAGATGAACGGCATCTTGACCGGCAGGAGATTTCGCGCCCAACGTTACCAGCCAAGCGCCTTTGAAACTGGCGGCTGATTCAACGCTGTACGAACCATTCTGATTCAGTTTCGGGGTTAGACCACTTCCCGTCACTACCTTGCGGGTAGCTTGGATGAGACCGGTGTTCGCAACCGCCAAGTCGACCGAAGCCACCGTGGCGATCAGAGCAACGCCCGTCTGGCCGCTCGGAGTGCCAGCGCCGCCAGCGGCAGGCAGGCCACCCAGATTGACCTTGGAGTTGATCACAGCACCCGGGACGAGGGGATTAAAGAAAATATTGCCCCCATCCTTCCCTACGATACGGTTATTGTCGTCGACTGCGGGGCCGTTGGTGATTACAAAATCGCTAACCACTACTTTGCTATCGACACTGACACCACCTGCGGTGAACGTGGCGGTAGCTGCACTGCCATCCACTGTGACGACGCTTCCGGCGACGGTCGCCCCTTGAGCCGTGTAGGTGAGAGCACCTTCCGCACTGCTAAAGAAGTCGGCCAGATCAAAACTGACCTTTTCGCCTTTGGACAGAACGATATCGGGTGTATCGTTCGCTGCTACGGTCGCCGAATAGGAAGGTGCTGCCACCAATCCCAGGGCAACCAAGCAAACCATTGTGAGAACCGGCATTTTTCTCATACTGCCTTGTCCCCCTTTCTAAGGGTTGTTTTTTCTTGGTGAAAATCACCAAGTTCCAGAGGAGCAAATGAGTGAAATGTCGGCGACGCTCCTTTCTAATCCTATCTAATCCTCGTTACACGGCTTAGCAAAATAGGATTGCTCGCAACAAATTGTCTCCACGCGTAACACGCGCAAACCCGCTTCCACGGGATACCATACCTTAACTATATGAAAACGAACGTCTATTGTCAACCCTAAATTGGTTTAATGACAAGGATTACTAATCCTTGTATTATTACAACTTTGATTCACATATCCCCTTTTCGCCGATAGCGTACCAGGAACAAATAGCGAAAAAAGAATCCAATCGCCCGAATTCCATAAATATTCCAGTAATGCCAGAAGGATAAATAGGGAAATTGATTTCGTAATTGCCTGTAATTTCTTATCTTATGGAAACAGGAGCGGAAATACCGGCGTATTCCCCAATTCTTGATCAAAAAATTCATCCGCAATCGTTCGGTGTAATAATGAAAGTCCAATTGATCTCTTAGAGTACGTCCCGGCTGGGCATAGTGATGAAGAATTTTTACGTCGGGATCGACCCGCAAGCGATACCCCCGTTTCCAGAGCCGGTCGCTCAAGTCGCCATCTTCGTAAAGGTAAAAGAAAAATTCATCAAATCCCCCGATTTCCTGCAATGCACTATGCCGAAAAATGGAAAAACATGTGGAAAGTACGGGTGGATCGGTTTTCGGTTGCATGGAAGCCACCGGATCGAAATAGCCTTCCCAATCCATGCAGGGAGACCAGCACCATAATTGCGTAAGAGACTCGTCAGTAAAGTAAATCCCGGCGATGCCCGCCGTATTTGGATCCGCTTCGAGAGTATCGATCAGACGTTGCAAAGCCCCTTCTGTCCGAAGTTCCGCATCCGAATCCATGTATAAAATATATTTTCCACGAGCGATGCGCGTTCCCTGGTTTCGTGCGGCAGCGGCGCCCACATTCTTTGTATTCTCTATAAGACGAATCGATCTCTGTTCACGAAGCCACGGTAATGAATCATCGGTGGAACCGTTATCCACGACGATTAATTCAAGATTGGCATAGTGCTGATCCAGAAGTGATTGAATGGCTTTTTTCAAAAGGCGACATCGATTCCAGTTGACTAGTACGGCAGATATCCACGGGGAATCGGATTGCGGAGATTGGTTCATGGATGGCTACCGTCGAGAAGGATTGTTTAGAGCGGCTTTTTGCTCTTCCCATTCTTGCAGACTGGTCAAGACAAAACAAGTATGCGTGCAACGGCATCCTTTTATCCGATCTCGACGTTCTTCACTCTCCATACCTATCCAAAGACGTTTCAGATCGTAATCGTAATCCTCCAACCGGGCAAAAGGAGCCGTGAACTCACAAGCCGATACGGAACCATCGCTATAGATAACGCCCGCCGTTCTACCCGCTGAGAGGCAATAAAAGGGCGCAGGGCGCCCAAGGTACATTCCTACTTGAATCCCCAATTGACGCATGAACTGGTCGAAAATCCTACCTTCACTTTCATGAATTGTCAGGATGCGTTGGTAAATCGATTCCAGTTCCTCCCGAGAAGGAAGACCGCATTCACGTGGATCCTCTTCCTGGAGAATATCTTCTGGAATATTCCAGGCAGAGAAACTGACGCCGCGAACCAGATCGAACGTATGTTCCACGCCAATTTTTCCCCATAATATTTCTGAGATTTCTTCGATCTCATGACTGTTATTTTTATTGACGTTCGTTAAGACGACAACACGAAAGTAGGGATACTCTTTGGACAAAGCCACAAGCCGTTCCAGATTGCCAAGAATTTTCCGGAAACTTCCCGGCGCACGGCGCAGCCGGTCATGCGTTTCTTCCAATCCATCCAGGCTGACCTGGAATGTCAGGTGATGCTCATAGCGCGTTCCGAGGCCACGGCGCACCAGATCCTCCATACGATCCATCAGGACTCCATTGGTATTGACCTGGATGTGATGGGTATGATTATCCCGGAAAAAGGTTTCCACGATATCCGGTAAATCCTTCCGCAGAAATGGTTCCCCGCCTGTAAGCGCCAGAGTTCTGAGCGGCGGGATGGATCGGGCGATACATTGCAACTGGTCTAGGGACATTTCCGGGCCGGGATGATCGATTCGCTGCCAGAACATGCAATGATCGCACCGCATGTTACACCGGTCGGTCACAAACAGGATTACGTCTTTCAGGCGTGGATCGGGATAGGTTCCTTTGGGATCGGGAGGAGATGATATAAAACGATGGAAAAAATGCGGCAGATGGATTGCCATAAAGCGCATCCTATACTACATTGATAAAATATTTCATTCGAAATAAGAACGCCGTTCATCTTAGCAGAGCCGATCTCTCATGCAAGCGGATGACTTTTCCAATCCCTTTTCATCCCGGCCGGTTCCCCGTCCGTTGGTGACGGTCTTTCTGGCTTTCTGTGGCGGCATCCTCTTCGCTCATTATTTCCCTTTCCGACTTTCTTATGGCTGCCTGGCGATACTCGTCTTTCTGCTTGCATGGGTTTCATCCATTCGGAAGCCTACTTTCAGCCCGCGGCGAGAAATCCATTGGCGAATGGCCCTGATCCTCGTGGCGATTCTGGGAGCCATCCGCATGCAGGCCACTCTTGAAATGTGGAAACAGAAATCGAAACAAGCCGAATCATTCGGCCGGATGGGTACTGTATCGATAGCGGGAACCGTGGAGGAAATCGGCGAATATAACAACAAATCGGGAAACATTTTGTTATCGGGAATTACTATCAAAAAATGGAATCGAATTGAATGGTTCCCCGGCAGTATTCTCCTGCATGGCGATCCCAACCGTTTCAGCGTTTTTGAACCGGGAGACCGATTGCAGACCACTGGTCGAATCCAACCTGTCCTGGGTTCCAGCGTTCCCATTGGATTCGATTGGCAACTCTACCGGCATTCGCAGAATATTTTTGGCAGTGTCAACGTCGAACCCGAATCGATCCTGCATCGCTACGAACCGGTTCGTTGGAATACCGTCCGTGGACTGGCTTATTCCGCCGTTCACCGAATCAAGGATTCGATTCCCCCAAAAGAGAAAAATCGGATAGAGACGCTTGGTCTTTATGCATCTATCTGTTTTGGATTGCGATCGTTTCTTCCCACCGAGTTATCGAACGCTCTGACCTATTCCGGATTGGCTCATATCACCTCGATCAGCGGTTTGCACGTTACCTTGATATTGGCCATGACAGCCTGGATTTTAAAACGTCTAGGACTCCGGCGCAGACATGCCGCCTGGATTATAGGTTTTTTTGCTATTTTTTACCTGTTCATGGTTGGTTTGAGTATTCCAACCCTGCGTGCTGTCTTAATGACTTTTTCCCTATTGGGAAGTTATATTGTGGAGCGTCGGATCGATTCCTTGAATTCCCTGGCCTTGGCCGCCCTCGTTATTCTATTGCTTCACCCGGGAGAATTATTCCTTCCATCCTTTCAACTTTCTTTCACGGCCGTTCTCATGCTCATCCTTTGGAATCCTCTTAGTACTACTATTCAGAATTATCTTCCCTTTTGGATTCCGAAACGTATCTTTTTTGGAACAATCGCGTCGATTGCGGTCGTAATCGGATTATCGCCTTTCACAATCTCCTATTTTCACATCTTCAGTTGGGGAGCCATTCTGGCCAATTTAATTGCCATTCCCCTGGTTTCATTCATTCTTCCCCTGACGTATTTCTGGTCGTTCTGTTCTCTGTTACACATTCCCGAATTGACATATCTCGTGGGGGAGATCGATCTTTTTTTTACTCATTTATTATTATCCGTCATTGATTATTTCGCACGGCCTATCTTTTTTATTGAAATTCCATCTATTTCCCTTCCCCGTGGAGCGATTCAGTTCGCGATCGTTCTTCTATTGACTCGGCCTACACTCATTCTGTTTGATTTGCGGGGTATTCCGATCCGAGCGTGTATGGTTGTGTTGATATTCGTAGCAGTTTTCGTTTGGCTCCCGATTCCAATGGAATTATGGAAGCCATTGCAAGTCGATTTTCTGGCTCTGGGACAGGGAGATTGCAGTGTTATTCGCACACCCGATAATCGCACGATCATAATCGACGGCGGCCCAAGTCCCCGGAATCCCGATCCACACCGCCCTTCCATGCTCGTCCAGTATTTAACAGCCGAAGGGATCCGTCATATCGATGCGATGATACTGACTCATCCGCAAGCCGATCATATCGGCGCGTTAAGCGACGTTGCCCGGCGCATTTCCATCGGCCTACTCCTGGAAGGGTGCCGCCAATCCGAACTTAGCGAATATATATCCTTCCAATCTATGCTCGAGCAGAAAAAGGTCGAAAGGATTTTGGTGCGGAGAGGCGATCTTATAGCGATGGGCGAGGATTGCCGGTTATGGATAATCAATCCGGCTGACGAATCGCTTCCGCAGGGACTTGATATCAATGAAAAATCCGTGGCGGTTATCCTGCAATACCGCGATTGGGATTTTCTCTTCACCGGCGATATCGGTCAGGAGACAGAAAAACAACTGTGCGAATCGCTGGATAATTGGGATATGGATATTTTGAAAGTTCCCCATCACGGCAGCCGGTACTCATGCAGCGAAGCGTTTCTTCAGGAAATAAAGCCCGAAATTGCCATTATACAGGTTGGGAAAAATCCCTACGGCCATCCCAGCGATGAGACACGTTTCCGATTAATCGATGCAGGCGCACAAGTTCTTCGTAACGACGAAGACGGAACTATCCGATTACGGGTCTGGCGCGACCGTTTGCGAATCTACACCACCCGCTCGAATAAACTATTTCTTTACGATCTGCCTGATAACTGACCATTTATCCGAATGGAACCTGTAAGTAAAAAAAACTTATACAATATACTCCCGTATCAGCCGGATATTGTCCGGTGGGGTTTCGTAGGGCAAACAACCGGTTCCCATCAGGCAATTGGGGTGGGTCGAGGCGATAGACAAGATACGGTCGATTTCCCGGTAGATACGCGGTGGATCGTTACAGGCCACGATGCCGGGATCCATATTCACACGCACTTTCACATGGGGATGCGTCTTTCCTGCCCGGGCAATGAAGGTTGATTGATCGGTTTCCACATTACAGACAACGAATCCCGTTCCCGTCGATAGAATATCGTCGAGTATGGGTACCGTATTGCCGCCCATGATACAGGGTACGGCATGACCGCTGATATCTGCGGCGATCTCCATCACTCGCTTGAGTGCGGGCAATTCGATCTCGCGAAAATGTTTTGGCGATAACATAGGTGGAGAGGCCGCCGATTCGAAGAAGGCCACATCCAGGCCAGCGTCCACAATGGCACGGCAAAAAGCTGCCTGGTTTTCGGAAATTTGCATAAGGAATTTTGCTACATCAGCGGGACGGGTTGCTACATCCAAACACAGGTTGGTTATGCCCCGCAGGTTGAAGGCAATAGAAAAAGGACCTGCGACGGGAATCCTTACGTCGGCCTCCGGCAGCGATTTGGCCAACCGCTTGCCAACTCCAATCACCATTGCCAAACGCCCATCGGACTGCGGATCGTACGGTTTCAGAGCAAGGCCTTCATCGATGCTATAACATAAAGGCTCCATGATAGCGGGGATACCGTTCCCTGCCGGTCGATGCCCAGACGCACCATAGGCTTCCGCTTCGAGATTGTAGATATCGATGCCCACGACAATGGGAGAATGGCGATATTCTTTATAAGCGCGTTTATGCCCCTCGAACATTAAATCGGGATCGCGCGAAACATCCCACGGCGAACGATCCACCATTCTGGCTGCGTGTTCGTAAACGGAAGGAGAAAATGGAATTTTCATGCTCGTTCCTATCCATGATTTCAGGTATGACTGACCGGCATTCGCAGTGTAAACGTCGTCCCCTTCCCAACTTCACTCGCCACTCTAATCGTTCCCCCATGCATATCAACCAACTCTTTGGCGATGGATAGCCCCAATCCCGATCCTTTGGCAAAATGCTTGGAGGCATTGGATCGATAGAAACGTTCCCAAATTCGGTTCAGGTCTTCTTCGGTCATGCCGATGCCGGTGTCTTGGACTGTGAGAGTGATATGCGATTTTCCCTCACTCTTGAAAGCCTTACGATCACATTGAAGATCGTAAGGCACTTCTTCCGGAGGAAGAGAGCGTACACACGGCTCCGCGGGAGCGTCACCCTCCTGACAAAGACGTACAAAAACGGTTCCATTTTCGGGGGTATATTTGATGGCGTTGGAGATGAGTTCACCGACGACTCGTGCGATTTTACCGCCATCGGCGTGAATCACACATGGATCATCGGTTTCTTCGAGATGCAAGGCGATTCGTTTTTGTTCCGCCGCCGGTTGATTTTCCTGAACGGATCGATAGACCAATTCCTTCATCGAAATCTTGCTGATTTCCAGAACCGTCCGTCCCGATTCGATACGGGAAAGATCGAGTATGTCATTGATCAGGTTGGTAAGCCGATCCACCGACCGCGTTGCACGATCGAGTACCTTTTTCTGTTTTTCGGTTAATTCCCCGGCAACGCCCAGAGACAGGTTATCCAGGCTTCCCTTGATGGCCGTCAGCGGAGTGCGCAGATCGTGCGATGCCTGCGAGACGAAGGCCGATTTCATGGCGTCCAGTTCCTGCAGGCGTTCGTTGGCGATCTGCAGTTGTCTATTCGTTTCCAATAATTCGGTGGTGCGTTCTTCCACCCGGCGTTCCAAATCCTCGGTTAAAGATTTCAGGTCGTGAATGGTTGCCGGATAGCGTAGTATCGCCATGATCACGATCCGTGTGCATTCTAATGCGGCGATAACGACGTATATAATGATCGCCAAAGTAAGGGGATATGTAAAATTAAATACACCGATCACCAAACCAGCGGTGATAAAAAAATCTCGAATCCGGGGAGGTGTGGTATAAAAAACCGAGTATAAGAACTGCAAAACGATCAATGCCAATATAATAAGGATCGTATAATAACTACCGAAATTCAGCGTTACCAAAAAAAGGGCGAAAAGCCCCAGAATGAATTGATGTTTTTTAAGTAGCGCAATCACAATAGGCTCGTTCTCTCTTATATTGATCGTTCACTCCACGGCCAATCAGCCGCCAAGGTACTCCAATAGAGAAAAGGTCTGTGGATCGGATCGACTACACAGACCTTTATACCAGATTTATGAAAAAGACACTACTTGGCTAACACGGGAAACTCCGTGATTCTCAATCGCGTACTGCCGTAGGGGATCAATTCCAAATCGGTTAAGGGTTGATCGGAAACGACGGGGCTCTGCGGGGGAGCATCGGCAGAATTATTTTTCAATGTCCATTCGGGAAGCATGCGCCCCTTCAGTGTCAAAACTACAGGCGCTGCGTCGTTGGCAAAGGGAATCTTGCCGACATCTCGAAGGAGAGTTTTTATCGATGATTGGGGATTATCCCGGTCGATTTGTAAGGCATAATTCCACGGCGTG
>CAZFOX010000160.1:0-9147 GCA_964520565.1 uncultured bacterium
TCCATTCAAAAAGTTTCAATTTTTTTTCTGGACATAATTTTTCCGTGTGGTATTTTTGTTTCATACCCGAATTGCTATGACTGGAAACTGTGAATAAATCGGAATTTTGAAAGAGACTCGTGAGTCGGATGAATCAAGGAGATTCGGTTATGACCGATAGAAAATCAGCGATAGATCGCCGGGACTTTTTGAAACTGTCAGCGGCGGTTGCCGCCACCGAAGGATTGATTCCCCGGGTGGATGCGGCAGAGAACGAGTCCATTAAGGAAAAGGTTCTTCATCGCAACGAGCGGCCGTCTATGACATACCGAAAACTGGGGCGCACGAATTTCATGACCAGCCGTCTGGTGTTCGGTTGTGGCGCGGCGTTGCGGGGAGGGGGGGCGGCAGGTCTTCTGGAACGCGCCTTGGAAGCGGGTATCAATAATTTCGATACCGGTCGCCCGTATGGCGACAGCGAGAGTCAGTTGGCTCCATTTCTAAAAAAACACCGCGATGAAATCTGGATTACTTCCAAAGCGGCCCATATGGGATGGCCGGGAAAGCAGATATCGCCCGATCAAGGGAAGGAAGCCGCCAAACTGTATACCGATCAAATGGATACCAGCCTGCGGGAAATGCAGACCGACTATATCGATTGTTACATGCTAATGGCCATCGATGATGTGGGCTTTGTGAAGAACGAGGAATTGCACGAGGCTTTTCTGAAAGCCAAACAGGCTGGCAAGGTCGGGTATTATGGGATCAGTTCGCATAAGAATACCCAGGCTGTACTGGAGGCTGCCATTGAGATGGGATGGTACGATGTATTTATGCCCGGAATCACCCCCGCCGGCTGGTTTGATTTTCAAACCAAAAAACTTGCCGAAAAAACCCCGGTTCTTAAGGAATTACAATCTCTTTTCCAAAAAGCCCGTGAAGCGGGAATCGGCCTTATCGCCATGAAGGTCGGCTGGATTCCCAGTCAGGATTCAACTGCGTTTGACGATCAGTATGGGTTGAAATTAAAAGAAGCGAAACTTAGCGCCTGCCAGCGCGCGTACACTTTTGTTCTGGATCACGGTTTCGATGCGGCCAACTCGCACATGCCCAATTTCGAGGTGTTGGAAGAGAATTTGCAGGTGGTGAGAGAGTAACAAGATACTCGCAGAATCGCCTTGATAGAATCTATCATTCATCCTCGCATCGATAAACACCGTCCCTCACCAATTCTTCCCCGACTGAAAGTGTTCGTTGCGTTCTTTCCAGGCTTCGGCAAGATTCATCTTCTTTAAGACTTCCTCTTCGGGCAGGAAATCATCGCCGAATTGCGCGAGCCATTTCTGCAGTTCGCCTTCCATCCGTTTTTGCAGGCCGACGTGTTGGGGATTATCGTATAAGTTGTTCATTTGAAAAGGATCTTTGTGATTGTCGTATAATACCCATCCCGCGTCATGAAAGCGGGCGTAGGTATAGCGGTGGGTGCGCACGCCGCGCCAGGGACGCCCGTTCCATTGCTTGGCCTGATCGCAGGTCAGCATATCCACCAGAAAGATGGAGTCGTGCTTTGCTCCATTCCGATGCAGCATTTGTCCGCTCAGATCGAGCCCCTGCATTTCGGATGGAATTGGCGAATCTGTCATGGCAAGCAGCGTGGGGGCCAGGTCGGCGGTTCCAACGAGAAGGTTGGAACGTTGGCCGCTTGGGATGCGGCTGGGGTACCGCATGATCAAGGGAACGTTGATCGATTCTTCCCAGGGTTGTTGTTTGTTGACACGTCCATGCGACCAGAGCATGTCGCCGTGATCAGATGTATAAACCACAATGGTGTTCTCTTGTAACTTCAACTCTTCCAATGCGCGTAACAATCTTCCCACACAAACATCCAGCGCCGTGATATGGGCGTAGTATCCCGCCGTAGCTTTCCGGTTGGGATTTTCCACATTGGCGCGCAAGGGAATCGTTTCCGGATCGTAAAACGCTTTGTAATGCTCTGGAACCATTTCGTAGGGCGAATGGGGGGGGCCATAAGAAATGGTTAAAAAGAATGGACTCGAGGAATACTGGTGCAGAAAATCGATAGCCAGACCAGTTTGGATATCGGGTTCGTAGCCGTTGCGGTCGATCCGTTCGGGGGTGTCCAGATAATACCGCGTTTGAAAATAGTTATGGTTGCAGTTATACGCGGCCCAGTAGTCATTAAATCCATGCCTCCGAGGTCCGGGGGGAGTGAATTTGTGACGGGAAATACCGTCCAGATGCCATTTTCCGATGTAACCGGTTTTGTATCCTCGTTTGGATAACACCGTGGCGATGGTCTCTTGATCGATGGGCAAAGGCAGGTCGTTGGAGATGCAGCGATGGCCGATGGGATATTTCCCGGTTAATAAAGTCGCCCGGCTGGGCGTACATAACGGACAATTGACGATGGCGTTGTTAAAGAGTATCCCCTCACGGGCCAACAGATCGATGTTCGGTGTGATCAATGCCTTGTTCCCCATGCAATGCAAATCCATCGCTCTGTGTTGATCCGAGAATAGAAAAAGAATATTGGGAGATTGTTGCATGGCCTGAGTGGATAAAGCGCTGGCCGCAAGCCCTGCGCTTGTGGTTTGCAAAAAATTCCGCCGAGTGGTTTTCATGAGGAGTCTCCCAGATTTTTACAATTTTAATCCCATAATAAAACGTCCCGAAGGACAGTCCTTCGGGACGTTCACTTGAATGGTTATACTTTCGAGGATCAATGAACCATCCAATCCGCCATGCCAGTCGCGGATGTGAATATCAACTTTCCGCGGGGGGCGTTGTGGAAGCCACCAGGCCCCATGGGATTCCAGGAAATATACGACAGGCCTTTTTTCTCATGTACGGCGCCGTCTACATATCCGCAGACGTTAAACAGCCATACGTCTCCCGGTTTTACCCATTTTCCGTTCGCATCGGGGATCATGATCAGGTTTTCCAATAAAATATCGACATCCTCGATAACGGAAACATTATCCAGAGCGGGGAAACTGAATTGAGAATAGGGGAAGGCGATTTCCAATACTGGCGTACCCACCACGGCGGATCCATCTTGATTGGCTCCCGTGATCAAATGAGGTTGAGCGGCCAGTTTGAAGGGTTTTACACCCGCTGCGGTTGCTCCGGCTTGATCGTAAATCGGTGTCCAGGGGCCAATATTGGCGGCACCCATTGTTCCCGTATGGAAGAAGGGAGGGCCATCCACCTTGTCCCGAACGCCAAAATTGCTGGGCGCGTATTCTGTGGTACCTTCCACATCGGCAAGAAGCGGGAAATAGCAAAGTTGGTAGGCCGGAGGATTGCCTCCCACTTCATTCGGATAACCGGTTAAATCGTCATCCCAATTAGGCGATAAGAAGCATTCGTAATCCAGGTTGGTTCCAGCGCCCCAGCCTGCATAGCCGGTATCGTCGGCTTCCAGAGGTGCAATAATATCGCCGCTGAAAACCCAACCGTTTTTGTTAATATAGTATAATTCAGCGGTGATCAAAACATAAAGATAATTATCATCCCAAAGCGCCCTCCATTGCCACTTTTCATCGGCGAGTTTCCCTCGGTAGGCCGCAGCATTGTCGCCGTGATCCAAGCCCCAAAAATCACCCGTCCATGTCGAACCCTTCCATTCATCTTCCGTATAATTGCCATCGATAACTGGAGGTGTTCCTATTACTTTGTTGCATTTATACTCCCGTACTTCCTGACCGGTTGCGTAAGATACGGCTAGAGCAACAAATAGCACCACTACGAATATTTTTCTCATTCTTGTCTCCCTTCTATTTTTATAAGTATTAAAGTTTATAAAATCGACCTATTATTAATCGATTGATCGATTTCTGTCAACGATACCCCTTGGAATTGTATCGATAATATTATTTCTTCCTGCTTGTCTCGACATTGTGGCTTGGATTCGATAGTGTTAACTCTGAGGGTTCATACAAAAGGATATTCGGTCTATGAGTGAAAATATGCCTCTTTTAGAAATGATTAATATCCATAAAACCTATCCTGGCGTTCAGGCGCTTAAGGGTGTTCATCTCGATGTCCGGGAAGGCGAAGTCCACGCGCTGGTGGGGGAAAACGGAGCCGGAAAATCCACATTAATGAAAATTCTGGCAGGCGCCGAAAGTAAAGACGCCGGTGAAATACGCATCGGGGGAAAGCCGGTCGTTATCGATTCTCCCCAACGGGCCCAGGAACTGGGTATTTCGATCATTTATCAGGAATTTAACCTTGTTCCTCAATTGGGAGCGGCCGAGAATATTTTCCTGGGCAGGGAACCCAAACGGTTTGGATTTGTCGATTTTCCCCGGGAACGGCGCGAAGCGAAACGGATTCTCGACCGGTTGGGGATATCGCTCGATCTCGAAATGCCTGTCAGCCGCCTTTCCATCGCCCAGCAACAGATGGTGGAAATTGCCAAGGCTTTGTCGGTAGACGCCCGGTTGATCGCTATGGACGAACCATCGGCTACGCTGACCCTGCACGAATTGAAAAACCTCTTCAATCTGATACGCACGTTGAAGGATCAAGGGATCGGCGTTGTTTATATATCGCACCGTTTGGAAGAAATATTTGAAATCTGCGATCGTTTGACCGTCCTTCGCGACGGAGAATGGATCGATACCCGCAATGTGGCCGATATCGACCGCGAAGGAATTATTGAACGCATGGTGGGGCGGAAAATCACGGATGAGTTTCCCAAAGAAGTCTTTCGGCCGGGAGAAGAGATTCTGCGGGTGGAAAAACTCAGCCGGAGTTTTGTCCGAGATGTCTCCTTCTCCGTTCGGGAACGTGAATTGGTTGGGATTACGGGACTGGTTGGAGCAGGCCGCACGGAAATCGCACGGATGATCTTCGGCGCGGATACGCCGGAACAAGGAACAATTGTCTTTGATGGAAAAGTTCTACATACTCATACTCCCCGGCAGGCCATCGATTCGGGAATTTGCCTGTTGACCGAAGACCGCAAGGCGCAGGGTTTGATACTGGGTATGCGGATTCGCGAGAATGTTACACTGCCGACGTTGAGTGAATTTTGCCGATTCTTTTTTATTCAAGGAAATCAGGAGCGCAAAGCGGCGCAGAACTCTCTCAAAGAACTGACGATCAAAGCCCCTTCCATCGAAACCCAGGTTCGCAATCTTTCGGGAGGTAATCAACAAAAAGTCGTTCTTGCCAAATGGCTGCTAGCTCATTCCAAACTTTTTATTTTCGATGAACCCACACGGGGAATCGATGTCGGGGCCAAAAGGGAAATCTATCTATTGATGAACGAACTGCTGCGGCGTGGCGCATCAGTATTGATGATATCTTCCGAACTTCCGGAAGTGCTGGGCATGTCCGATCGCATTCTGGTGATGAGCCGAGGGCACCTGGTCGGCGAACTCTCCCGGCAGGAAGCCACACAAGAAAAGATCATGCATCTTGCGACAACCGTGCCGGATTTGAAAGAAGCGGTTTGAGATTTTCCTCTTATTGATAGTCTTCCCATGAATCGCAGATGCTGCTGGATGTATTCGATCTAAACCGAAAACGGAATCCGCGATGGATATTCTCGCTGATCGTTCCCCGCATGGCATATACCCAGCCATCGGGACCGATGTTTGACGCCATTTTGGGACCGTAAAAACCATAGGGAATCTTTTCCGGAAGGGGTGGGAAAGTGATGGCCTGCCACCAGGATTCACCTTGGTTGTTACTGGCGAATAACCGGGGCGATTGAATATGTCCGTCTGGCATTGTATCCACTCCATAGGGTAAGTACTGCATCCAAAGCACGCGATTGTCAGGTAAGTAATGTCCCCAAAACCAGTTGCCTCTGTCGAAATAGGGTCGAGGTGATTGGCCGGGGCTGATCATGGTTACAGTCGTCCAGAATGGTTCGCTTCCATAAACGGCTGACGAATCTCTTTTCCCGCGCACAACTTTTTTATGGAGATTATTGGTATCCTGTCCAAGGAATAAGAAATCGGGTGTAAAAACGATCGCTGTATATTGCGAATCGACTCCCCGTTCCAGTGTCTCCCAGGTTCCCGGATCGCCGTGTTGTTTGGATCGTAAAAAACGGCCTAGAATCCCGTCGCCTATCGTGGCATATACGTCTCCCGTATACGGATCGACATCGATGAAATGGACGTGGTTATTACACCACGCAGAATTAGGATATGGTGCTGGGTCAATGAATACCTCATGATAAGATGGATTGGCGTATACAATCTCAAACAATTCACCTTGATAGCCGTAATTCTTTCTTCTCCAGATATTTCCGTTGTACTGCATCGAATCGGAATATGGCCAGGTCGCCGAATATTCACCAACGAATACGTTGCCGAGAAAATCCTCGCACATTCGCCAGGCGACGCCGGTCGGCCATTGAAAGTCGATGGCTTCGATCCATGTCATACCTCCATCCCGGCTCTCCATCAGCGCGCCGTGGCGATGTTTATCGCGGACGTCGTATTGCGACGTCCATTCGCTAAGGTAGATGATCCCATGGGAATCGATGAATAGGCCGTAAATGGAACCGTGAGGCTTGATTCCCATTTGAGGATAGATTTGTTTCCAGGTGTTTCCATCGTCTTCACTGAGCAACAAATAGCCCGATTCGGTTCCTGCATAAATCCGTGATCTGCCGGGCGTGCTGGGATCGGGAACCACGTATGCGGTACTTAAGGATTGCGGATTTCCATATGGGTCGCAGCCGAAATCGAGGTCTTCCATTTCGATCTCCATGCCCTCTATTGCAGGATCGACAATCAACGCGTATTGTCCACCTTGTGATGAATCGGTAGTGGCTATGACTCTATAAACGTCATCCGGCTCCAAAAAAACGTTTTGTATAGAACAGGTTTCAATCCCATTTCCTGGGGAACCGGATTCGGAGATAACGATCCAATCCTCCGTCTCGCGAGCCATTTTCTTTTGTTCCAAAACCAAACGGGGTTGTTTCAAATAGACAGGCGCTTTTTCGCTGTTTTGGGAGATGTGGCCGAATAACCGAATACTGACAATCGTTCGTTGGGGAATGTGTTTCAATAAATAAAAATTTTGATCGTTCGATCCCTCCAGTGATTCCAATTGGATATCGCCAAAGGGATTGAGCGACAGTGTCTCGTGCGCACTCGTTTCATTGAAAGTAAAAGTCAGCCCAAGTAGCAAGGTGAAAAATAAACGCCGAACCATCGGTATATCCTCTTTCATGTTAAAAATCGGGTTCGTAATTGTGAACCTATCATACACTTATCTTTCGCACGTGTGTAATTGCCATAAAAATATCGCCCTGCCTGTTTCGTTGGGTGGCAATCGATTGAAAAAAATGAAAAGCATAAACCGTTTTCATTTCTGATGTTACAGTTGCGGTTATTATTCCCTTTGGAATCGATGAAAACATCGGCAGTGAACAAGATGAAATTTTTTTTGAATAATGTCTCTACTCCCATCGTTATATAAAAAAGAAAAGAATTTTTGAAACAAATAGGGTTTGTCATTCGTATAATATAAGGAAGAAAAAATTAGTTAACGGGAATCTTCTTGCGATAGGGAAATTAGAGGGAATTGAATGAGGTTGGTTTTATATAACTCTTGAATTTTTAACGAAGAAAAAGTGTTACCCGGTTTTTTAGTAATACGTTTCCATAGAGTACCGCCGGATTTGATGGGATTGAAACGCTTGCCGGTGGAAGTCATAAGGCAGTTGGGAAGAATCAATCACTTCCTGAAAACAAAACAGAAATAAGAAGGGATCAGTAACCCTCCCTATACCTACCTCCCATTATTCTGCTCAAACGGAGTCCGGCTGCCCAGCCAAGGCTCCGTATTTTTTTTTCATTTCATCGCAGGATCATAACCGATCATGGAATATATTATCTTACCATCGGATTGGATTCAATCCGGGATGTGTTTCAAACAGAATATCTCCATCGCTGATCAGACCATTGGAGGCGGAATACGACACCCATTTATTGGAATTGGGGTAGGTGGCAAAAGACAAGGTATCGTCCTGCTGATCGGGACCCAGGCTGGCCAGTGCCCAATCTTTTCCCGTCCCCCCCGTATCTTTATTCGCTTCCACGAACTCGTAATAATTGTGTTGGTTGACGTAGGCATTCCGGTCTTTGGGCTGAAAGATATCGATGGGAATCGTCGGCAAATACGATATCGGAGTCGTAAAACATTTCCAGGCTCCATACCAGCCCCCAACCACTTTCCACGCATCCGGCAAACGGCCGCCCTGATCCATGCGATACATTTCGAAGGACGTCCGAATGGCGCTAAATTCCGATTCGATTCGGCCGATCTTGGCGCGCAATTGCGCGTTCAAAAAATTGGGTACGGCGATCGCCGCAAGAATGCCGATGATCGCCACCACGATTAACAATTCGATCAGTGTAAATCCATGTTCCCTTCTCATGACGAACCCCCCCGTATCGTGGATGAATTAAGTTTAAAGTATAACCATATTGTATGCTTGTGGAATGATGAAAACAATCTACTTTTTCAACTCTTCCTACTCAGAAATCTTGAGATGTTTTTTATTTTTACAATTGGAGAAATTCTTCCAATGTCAATCCCGATTGGCGAATTATATTGGCGAGAGTTCCTTTGGGTATATCGGTATTATGAATCGGGACGGTTTTTTTACGGTCGGGTATTTGTCGGTGAATGAGACGAGCGTGGCTCCCGGTTGATGATGGATGACGAAACCGGCGCGTTCCAGAACCATGATAATTTGTTTTGATTTCAGGATGGGGAGCGCAGGCATTATGATACTGCGAACTCAACGGATTGACACTCTTTACGGAGTTCCAGATTGATACGAACATCGGAGAGAATTTCCTCGCCGAGTGCCATTGCGCTTTCTAAATAACAACGGATGGCATCTTCGGCCATCGCTTTTGCTTCCTCATAAGTGGAGCCAAAAGTGCATATCTCTGGGATAGAAGGAACGAACACATTGTATCCTCCTCCTCAAGTGGTTCAAAAATAACAGTATATTGTCGAGTCATCTCGTGATTTTAAACACCCGTTGGATCATGATTTCTTGTAAGAATTATAGGTAGGATGATTATGAATGTCAAATAATCATAAAAACTAGCCAAAGATATTTGAAATTCAGGTATTTGCAAATTCTATCAAGGCTCCAAA
>CAZFOX010000161.1:0-9132 GCA_964520565.1 uncultured bacterium
ATTCGTCGGTCTTGATAAACTGATCGAGCGGCGAATCGGCAAGCGGGTGATCGGATTCGCCACTGACGAGGAAGGGCCAGTGGCGATCGATGAGGATAATGTCCTTAACCGAGTAGAGCCCGAAGACCTGATTAAATACGGTATGATTCCCGAATTCGTCGGTCGTTTCGCCTGCCTGACCGCCCTGGACGAACTGGATAAAGTGGCTCTCAAGCAAATCCTGACTGAGCCGAAAAACGCCGTCTGCAAGCAATATCAAAAACTCTTTGAACTGGAGGGCGTCGAACTGGAATTCTCTCCGGATGCGCTGGACGCCATTGCGGAAAAGGCTGTCGAACGGAAAACCGGCGCGCGTGGACTGCGGGCGATTCTGGAAAAAGCCATGTTGGATGTGATGTTCGAGATCCCCTCCATGTCGGGCGTTTCTAAGTGCATCATCACCAAGGAAGTGATTACCGAGACGTCCGATCCCCTGCTTGTATTTGAAGACCGGGTCGAAACCGCCTGATTCCGGGAAAAGAATTGGACGCGTATTGTTTATTGGAGTAAAATAAGGGGAATGCGCAGGAATAGCGCGGGAAGAATGTCTCGTTCCCTTGTGGAGAGATGGGCTTACGATCATGAATTACACTGTCGGCGATACCGTCATTAAACCCGGTTTGGGAATATGCAAAATCAAAGCCATCCGCAAAATGCAGGTGGAAGGCAAGGAACAGACGTTTTACGTGCTGCAATCCGGCGACGTGAAGGTGATGGTTCCATTCAGTTATGCCCACGCCGGGGGATTGCGTCCCCTGCTCGACGAGGAGGGGATTCAAAAACTATTCGAGTATCTGCGCGAGCCGATTTTCGTTCCCGAAGACGAACGGGAATCGCCCGATCATTACCCGCTCAATGTCGAGCAAGCCAAGGAACAGGTCAAGCAGCGCGATCCCCTCGCTCTTGCGTCGCTGGTGAAAACTCTGTTTTACAAGACCAAAATTATCGATCTGCCCAAAGCAGAGACCGATATCTACCAAGGTTCCATGCAGGCGCTCTCGGACGAGATCGCACATATCGAGCATACCACCCGCCAAAAAGCCGCCCACCGCATCCGGTCGACTCTCACTGAATCCCGGAAATCCCGGAAGGAATCGCATTTATAAGGGGGGATTCTGGCAATCCTATCATGAGAGAATCACCCAGGTTCTTTGGTGGACAGGAGGAATCTGCCCACCCTGCGCGATGGGAATTATCAAGGCGTTTTTGAACACAGCGTTCTTGCTGTACTGCCATACATTAATTATTTCGTGTTTTCCATATCCGGTTTACGGGCGTAACGAATCAGATTCAGTAACAGGCGATCGGCTGCCGGGTGGGTATCGAGATTTTCCAGAATGGTGAGCGTATTGAGAATGAACCATCCATCCCCCGACCGATAGGCAGCGAGTAACAGGCTCGATCCATATCCTCGTGGATACGAGGAATTCCCTGTGGCAAAGGCGGCGGCGATCGCGACGGTTGGCGTATCCTGTCCTTCGAAGATGGCACGGGGGATTACCGCTCCATAATAATCCCAATCCATGATGCCGGGACATGGCAAACCTTCAAATACCAGATGGCGTTTTGCCACGCAATCCTTGTGATACAACCAGTCGTTGAAATCGCGGCAAGTGCCTTTCTTGTTCAACGGCAGCCAATCCATTGCCGTTTTGTTTTGCTGGAATAGTTTCGGATTGAGGAAGAGGATACGCGCGCCTTTATTCAACTGCTGCTTCAGGTTCTCCCAAATGGCGGATTCGTTCTCTACACCGGAGGGATTACCGATCAGTATGACTCTGTTTTCACCCGAGGAATCCGGATCGATTGGGTGACAGCGGAGTCCATGTTTCGCTAACCAATCTTCCGTTTTCCGATCGATTCCCCACAAAGCGATCTCGCCCGATTGTTCTGGCATTTCTTCCGGATTGGATATATAGAAAACCACTCGACCGCCGGTAGGGGCTCCACCGCGATCCAGAGAAGCGGCGAAAGTGTACTGTCCGGCAGGGCCATTGAGTAGAAAGGTTTCGTGGATCGCAGGGACCGCCAGCGCCGGAACGGATGGAATCTCGATGGCGGCTTGTTTCTCCCAAATCGTTCCTTCCGGACCAAAAACACGGAAGCGGGCGGGGTATTTTCCGGGTTTCAGTACATCTTCATTAGCCAATACCGCTTCGAGTGTTATCTCTCGTCCTGTGTAACCATGCAGAGGATTCACGAACAGGCACCAGCGTACCGGAGACCAGCCATCGGATACTGCGTCGAAGGTGGCCGGTTTCCATTGACGCCAGAACGTCCAGAGGCCTTCGCCGGTCATGCCATGGTCGAGCATGCCCGTCAGGTTATAACCGCAGAGTTGCGGATTGGAACGGACGCAGTTGAATCCCAGGATGCGCTGCCGAGCGTGCAGGCGTTGGCTTTCGCGCAAAAAATCTTCGGGGAAAGGATAGACGGTTTCGAATCCCAACCGTTCCCAATCGGCGGCCAGCGCATCGCACTGCTCGCGCAGCAAGGTCGCGTCTTCAAGATCGGCGCGTTCTCCGGCCTGTTCGAAATGGCGCAACTCGTCAATCACATTCATTTGGCTGCCAATGCCGTATTCGGAGAGAAAGACTGGTTTGCTATCGCGTCCCAGATCGCGGATGAATCGGTCGGTTTCCTGCATCTGCGGGACGCCGGGGTAATAATGAGCGTCGCCTGCTCCGTGGGCATATCCACCACCGCCTAATTTCGAGGGAGATGCACCGGGAGCCTCGACACCCCAGACCTGTTCCCACTCGGTGCTGCCCGGATTGCTGACCGATCCGATATCCCACTGCCCATCCCATCGGCCGCTGTCCAGCAGAACCAGCCGGGTGGGATCGAGTTCACGCAGTTTGGGCAGGAATCCAACAGCCTGCCGAAAAACCGGGCCATCCTGCGTTTCGTTCAAGAGTCCCCATATGGCAACGCTGGGATGATTGCGGTCTCGGCGAATCATGGCCGAAGTACTATTGTCGAAACGCTCGGCCATTTGGGGGGAATCTTCCAACAACCAACTGGCATAGCATTCTTCATAGACCATGAGACCCAGTTCATCGCAGAGATCGAGTTGTTCGGGATACGCGACTCCGGCGATGAAGCGAACCATATTAAAACCGGCCGCCTTGGCGTAAATCATATCGCGGCGGCCAAAATCGCCCGTTACGCATACCTGCTGACCGACGGGCATATGATTTCCGGTATGGGTACTCTTCAGGAAGATTCGTTTGCCATTGAGATGGAAGAAACCGTCCAGCACACGAAAATCGCGGAATCCGCACCGGATGGAATGGCGATGAATTGGCTGGGATGCTATTTCCAAAGAAACTTCGACCCGATAAAGAAATGGATCGTCCAGACTCCACAAACGAGGCTGGGAAATTTGGAGACTCATTTCGTGTTCCGATAATCCGGAAGGGAACTCGATCTGTCGATCGACGGATTGAGAGCCATGTCCCCCAGCGGCGGGAGAAACAAAAAGCGATAACGTCCCTTCAGCCGTTTCCATTCCAGCATTCCGAACCGATACCGTAACCGCGATAACGCCGGTCTGCGTGTCGGGGCGAGCAAACACATCGGTGATATAGGTGGCAGGAACCGTTCGCAATTGCACGGGATACATTATACCCCCGCTATTGAAAGAACCGCCACAGCGGGGAGGAATATACTTATTGCGGTGTGGAGTTTGATTAAGCGCTATACCCTCGATCGGTTTTTCGGTGGGATTCAGCACGCGCACGGTCAGGAGGTTGCTTCGGTTGGCGGCAATCGAATCGGTAACATCCAATTCAAAAGGCGTCTCTCCTCCTTCACACGTTCCCAGGTGCTTACTATTCAACCAGACTTCCGCAAGATAATCGACTGCGCCAAAGCGGATCAGGATACGGCTGTCTTTCAAGCCTCCACCGTTGTAAACGAAGGAATGCCAGTACCAGGCCACGCCATGATAGGCAGGGAAGACCTGTTGTATGATACCGGGAACCGGCGCTTCGCGCGCATCCTCGCGAACAGCGTCGAACCAGCGTTCGTTACGGCCAATGTTGTCTGGATCGATAGCCAGTTTCCATTCTCCATCGAGGGTTTGTGCGAGGGTGGAATTTTCGATTTGTGTGACAGTTGATTTCTCAGTTTCTGCAGAATTATTCATGCAGGGGAAAAAAAGAACGCATGCCGTTAAGAAAAGAGTAGCAACCGACGCAGGATTCATAATCGTATTTTTAGTCATTTTAGATAACTCCACTCGACTTTACCCGAGTTCACTTCTGCGCTGTCCCGGATGAGGACGTATCGGCTTCCCATCAAGGCAATAGTTGTTCCCGATCCCATACTGTATTGACCGGATTTGATCTGATTTTACCGATCGTATGTTTCGCATAATGCGATCGCCTCTTCGCTGGAAGATGTTATATTACATAAAAAATACACACATTGAAATAATAACTCCCCCCGTAGTGAATAAGAGTGAAGGGAATCGGGAAATATGGATTTCCTCTACGCATTTTTCCGCCTTCGGCCTTCTGCGTCGGCGGCCAGCATGGCGAAGAGAACCGCGTCGGGGGATACGTCCGCCGCTTCGCGCTGGATGAACTCTTCGGGGATGCAGGCGCGTTCGGCGGCGGGGCGCAGTTCGTCCCGCGTTACGCCGGATAATCCGATTTCGGCGAGAGTGGTGGGCAGGCCGACCGATTCGCAGAACGTATAGACCTCATCGATGATGGCTTTGGATTTATCTGTGAGAAACAGCGAGGTTAAGGTCCCTATTGCCACTTTCTCGCCATGATAGTACGAGCGGGTCGGAGGCAAGGCCGTCAAGCCGTTATGGATGGAATGGGCTGTGGCCAGACCTCCGCTTTCGAATCCCAGGCCACTGAGCAGGGTATTCGCTTCCACGATATGTTCCAACGCAGGAGTAACTGCTCCCGCTTCGCAGGACACTTTGGCCGCCAAACCGTATTCGAGCAGAGTATCGTAACAGAGCCGCGCCAGTGCGTATGCGGTCATCGAGCCTTTTCCGCCGGTTTCGTTGTTGGAAAAAGACCGCTGGCAGCTCTCCGCTTCAAACCAGGTAGCCAGCGCGTCGCCCATGCCCGATACCAGAAAACGAACCGGCGCTTTGATGATAATCTCGGTATCGACCAACACGAGGTCGGGATTCCGTCTGTTACTGACAGCGTATTGCACGACGCCCTGTTCGCTATACACTACCGCACAGGCACTGCAGGGCGCATCGGTCGAAGCGATGGTGGGGACGATGGCGACGGGAACGTTCAAGCGGTCGGCCACGATTTTGCTGGTGTCGATGGTTTTTCCCCCACCTATGCCCACGATCAGGTCGCATCCGAATTGCTTGCCTTTATCAAGCAGCCGTTCGATTTCGGTTTCGCAGCATTCCCGATTAAATGAGACGGCTTCGATCTCCAACGCTCCAGCCGCCTGGGATTGAAGATCGTTCAGAAGGTTTTTGTATGCGGAAGGAGCGAGAATGGCCAATCCTTTTTTGCCCAGGCGCGATAATTCGCGGCCAAGTTGGGAGAAAGCCTTGTACCCTTGCACGTAACGCCCTGGAAATATTGTCGTGGTAATCATGGATTCTTCTCCCATCGGTTTTTGTTTTTGGGTACTATGCGCAGGTGTGTATTATAAACAACGTCGGCTTAATCCGTCTAATCCCCTAAACAATACCTATGTCTACTTTTCCGTTAGGAGCAGATTAAGAGTGAATGTCATTCAATTACGAAACCATTTAAAACAAACAGGAAGGCGAAGCTCCTGGTGTGCCGATACAATATGGATTATTTTTGTTATCGCGGCACCGCAGGAGCGTCGCCATCCTGCTAACTGAATGGCTTGGATTTGTGGTTGAGGAAAAGAAAGATTATACAGAATTTCATGGATTCGGCTATTTCACTTCAGCCAGAAATTCACGAATCAACTGTTCTGTTTTTTCCGGTTTATCGAGTCGAATTAAGTGGCCTGCTCCGTCAACGTGGACCAGTTTTCCATGGGGCAGGAGTGCGGCGATTTCGAGGTGCTTTTGCCGTTCGGCTTCTTCGGCGTCGGCTTTTAGAATGAGCGTGGGGGCGGTGATTTTAGCGTAAGTCTCTCTCGGATCGCCAAACCCTCTCCCGGCGGCCACATCGACGACGTTTGGAACGACCAATTTTTTGGATTCCGCCCAGCGCTCGTATTCGATTTCAGGCAGACCCGGATGCCGCTTCGTCCGGGCGCTTTTCATTAATTTATTTTTATTCATCTCTTTATCTTCTTTAACCATTTTTTTCCATTCGGCGATATTTTCTTGAGTGAGGGGACGTTCGAGAAGAACCATGTCGCCGGGGTCTTCCATAATCACGGCGCGTGGCAGATCGGGATACGCCGCAGCAACCTGGGCAACCGTCGAACCACCCATGGAATGACCCATCAAAATCGGTTTTTGTATGCCTAGCGCCTTGATCAGGCCGACCAAATCTTCGACGTGCGCCGTCATATCGTAAGGCCCTTCGGGTTTGCTGGAGAAACCATGTCCGCGGGCGTCGTACATGATCACGTCGTATTCGTCCTGCAATTTCTCGGCCAGCGATGCCCAGTTGAATCCGTAATCGGTTATGCCGTGCGCCAGGATCATGACCGGCTTGTTATTCCCACCCGTGCGCCAGTAATGTAAACGAATTCCATTGCTATCGACGTAGGCCGATTCCCAACCCTCATGCGTGCGGGGCTGGATAGGCTCATTGTCAACTGCGGTACATGAAAGAGTAAAGAATATCGCGAATATAAGAAGCGCTTGTTTCATTTTGGCGATCTTTCCTGGTATGAAATTTGTATTCTATTTGTAATTATTATTCCGATCCTGCGATTTTTGCATACCCCGACGATCCATGTCAAGCATGAATGCGGGAAATATGTTTTGTCATGTATGCGCCGGATTTACCGGTGTAGATCGATTACTCCGTCACGGTACAATCTTCGACCCCGGCTTTCATTTTCGCGATTGGTTTGAGAATATATTCCCCAGATTGTTCTCCAGTCTTATCATTGATTCCTGAGAAGGAGACCGACATGAAAGAAAATAAGCGGCTACGCATGGCAATCCTCTTGGCATTAGTTTTGGGATCGGTTCCTGTGTCCAATAGCCAACATTCCATTGTGAAACCGAAAGAAATCCCCGATATCCTGATTAATCCCTATATGGGATTTACAACGTTCCATCATTTCAATAAGGATCATGTCGGTGGTGGAAAGGACTGGGATCCCCAGACGATCGACAGCCTGTTATTACCCAATGGCGATTTGAAATACTGCGAGTATCCTCCATCTTCCATTGCTTATTTTCGATGGTATTGGGATGAAATGGAGCCGGAACAGGGAAAATACCGCTGGGATATCATCGATCAAACCCTGGAACAAGCCCGGAAGAATGGACAAAAATTAGCGTTTCGCATCATGCCACAGAATGGCGTGCCCAAAGCCCCGCAATGGTATCGAAAAATCGCTCCCGGCTTCACATACGAAGATGGAAAAAGTTGGATGCCGGATTACGAACATCCTCTATTCTTCGAACATTATGGAAAATTGGTGGCGGCTCTGAGCGAACGATACGATGGGAATCCGGATATCGACCATATCGATATGGGGATCGTCGGGCGATGGGGGGAATGGCATACTTCACAAACCGGACATCCGATGCCTTCGGATGAAACGCAGATTTCTTTTGTCGATCTCTATTGTCAGGCATTTTCGAAAAGTACTCTCGTGATGTTGATTGGGGGAGGGAAAGCGATGGCGCATGCGGTTCAGCGGGGAACCGGTTGGCGTGCCGATTGCCTGGGTGACATGGGTGGATTCAGCAAGAATTGGAACCATATGGAAGATTTGTATCCCATCGAAATTTCCAAAGCGGGGGCTTGGGATGTTTGGAAGAAGGCGCCGGTCGTTTTTGAATCCTGTTGGACCATGCAACGGTGGGCGGAAGAAAAATGGGACATTCAAGATATTTTCGATCGGGCCTTACAGTATCATACGTCGGTTTTTAATAATAAATCCTCGATCGTTCCAGAAAAGGATTGGGGATTTGTGAATTCATTCCTGCGAAAAATGGGATATCGGTATGTATTGCGCAGAATCCTGATCCCCAATGAAATCAAAGCCGGTTCGACGTGTACGATTGAAACACTGTGGGAAAATGTCGGGGCGGCTCCGATCTATCATCCTTTTTCATTGGTTTATCAGATCAAACAACAAGACACGACGATCGAACATTCATCCAAAACGGATATCCGGAGCTGGTTGCCCGGATACCATCTAATCGAAGAACAAATTCAAATACCGGATAATTTCTCGGACGGTACTTGTGCATTGCGAGTCGCTTTGCTCGATCCTTCTACGCAAAAACCGGCGATTCGACTGGCGATTGAAGGAAGAGGCGCGGATGGTTGGTATACCCTTTGTCAACTTTCCATAAAGAAATAAATCCCGCACTGTGTCGACCAATATAAAGGCATGGTTGAGGTATCATTTACGATGGAGATAACGGGCGGGATTCAAAAAAAGATTGCTTGACAATCCTCCAACGCGGGAAGAGAATGCGGGTTCGTTGCGATCTGTTTGATAAAGTACATTCGAATAACTATGAAGGAGAATGCTGGCATGTCGAAAATTTCGCGTAGATTGTTTTTAGCCGCTTCTGCCGCTGTATCCGGAACTTCCATGATCCGTTCCGTTCGGGCTGAAGAAAATATCCCCGGTTTCGACCAAACTAAAACCGATTTTGACGCGGCGCAAGTCTGGAAACCTTTTAGCGACCGCAAGGTTCGGGTTGGCATTGTCGGTCATGGTCTTTGCCAATTCGGTTTGCAATTCGATCTTCAGAATCATCCCAACGTCGAATTGGTAGCCGTCAGCGATTTGATCCCGGAACGCTGCGCCGATATGGCTCAAAAGGCAAAATGCGCCAAGACCTACCCGTCGTTGGAGGAGATGGTCAAGGACGATTCCATCGAGGCCATTTATTGCGCCACGGATGCGCCCTGCCACGCCAAGCACGCGATCCTTTGCCTTGAGCATGGCAAGCATGTCGCCACGGCGGTTCCC
>CAZFOX010000162.1:0-9121 GCA_964520565.1 uncultured bacterium
CTGAATTATCAAGATTTACAAATTTATGTCAGTAGAACTTCGCACTCACCAGTATAAACAATCCAGTATGAATCCTGCACGGATGAGCTGCATGATGAATAACAGGAATATCAGATTCTCCACCCCAGGCAATAGGTGATAACAATTTCAATCAGAAAGTCCGGTATCCGATAAAGTATCGAACCAATATTGCTCTATAAACGTTAACGCCCACGCTGATATTGTCAACGGGGCGTTAACGTTAATGTGAGATATTTTTATGGGGGAGAATCGAGAAGGAACTATTTCTGGGCACGTTTGATGCTGCAGCCAAATGCCTTACATTCTTTTACTTCCACTTCTTTCCCTGCCAGTAATGAATCCAATGCAGCGGTTAAAAAGTGGTTTTTGGCTTCTTTGGCGTCTTTGTTATCGGAAATGGCTCCGTGGTAGTGGATTTTCTTGTCTTTACCGATTACAAAGACTTCGGGGGTGACGGCGGCGCCAAAGCAGTCGGCGATTTTGTTCTGTTCATCTTTCAGAACCGGGTAATTGAGTTTGGCTTCCTCGGCGTATTTCTTGATGGCATCGACAGAATTGATCGTGTTGGAATCGACCGCGTAGAAAACGATATCCTTATCTTTGTATTGCTGGGCGATGGCTTTCAGTTGATCCTCAAATCCTTTGGAAACAGGGCATTGGAAGTTCCAAAAATCCAGAACGACGATCTTTACGCCCAGGACTTTACTGAGATCCTGATCGTGACCGAATTGGCATTTGAGGGTAAATGGTTCGACGGTATCGCCAATTTTGTAGGGTTTTTTTTCCGCCAGAGAACCTGCTGTTTCGGATGTATATCCGAAGGGAACGGCTAAAGCGGCCAATAACGATAATACAACGATTCTTCTCATTACCTTCATTTCTGTGACCTCCATTGTAATGTTTATAAATTAGATAAAACTTATAATATATACGTATCATAGTTGTTCACGGTAACGATGCCAACTTTTTTTTGGGGGGGAAGTTTGGGATTTTTATAGAAAAAACCGAAAGGGAAATTCCGATGCCGATGTATGAAATGACAATTGATTGAATATCGAATCAGGGAGATAAAGAAAATGGGCCGCTCAAAAACGACCCATTATCGGAATACCCGTTGCGTAATTTATGCGATCCGTAAGTAATTACTTTTTACTGTGCGGGGGTCGCATCGGATACGTTGTCGGTGCTGGTTGTTGTATCCTGTTGCGCTGGAGTTGATTGTTCAGCTGTTGGTTGAGCCGGTTCCTGTTTTGCACAGGATGTCATAAATCCAGCGAAAAGAACGAAGCAGAGAAATACGATGGCCAATTTTTTCATGATGGTTCTCCTATCGAAAATATGAGTGAAACATAATAATATTCTATTATTATGTTATGATTCTAAACGCGTTGATTCTTTTTATCCAGATGTTTAATTTGGGTTTATTATTCTATTTAACGTATTTCGAGTTGTTTTGGCTTAAACATCTCGGGATTTTTTAGCTGCGATTGGGTTATTCGCGATTCTTTAATCAGGGTAATGCGTTTTGTTTTGAAAGTTGTGCTATGATACGGAGAAAGTGTACCCAGGCCGTTGGCCTGGGCTATCTTACTACGCCCTTTCAGGGCTAAAAAACAAGGATTTTCTATCAGACTTCTAAATGGTTACCGAAAGAATTGAGAGCGTAAAATTCCTCGATTGGATTATCGAAGCGGAGGTTAAACAAGAATGAAGCATTCAAAACAATGGTTAATTTTTGGATTGGCGTTTGTATTGGTCAGTTGTGTCAGCCTGACGATCAATCTCTATTTCCCTACCAAAGAGATCGGGCAGGCGGCAGAGCAGATCGAAGAGAGAGTGCGTACCGGACAAGGCTCGGAAGGATTGCAACCGGCGGGGAAAGAATCCAGCCGGGCGATACCCCGTTTCCGGTTTTCGCTTTCATTCGGCGAACAAGAGGCATGGGGTGAGGAAGACTTGAACCTCGATATTAAAACGCCGCTTATCCTGAAAATTATTGAATCGCGTACTGAACGTTACGTCAAAGAAATCGAGAAACTCATGGATAGCGGTGTTCTGGGCGAGGGATGGAACGGGTACCTGGCGATCCGCGATAAGACCGGCTTGGACCTGAAGACGCTAACGCAGTATAAGAAACTGTTGGAAGAGGAAAACAAGGATCGCAAAAGCCTTTATGAAGAAATTCTCCAAGCGAACAAGGTAGAACTCACCAAGGAGAGCATGGCCAAGGTAGAAGCGCTCTTCGCACAGGCGATTCGAAAAAAGATGAAACCGGGTCAATGGTTCGAAGTGAAGATCGACGAGAAGAAAACGAATTGGGAGCAGAAGAAAAAAGAAGAACAATAATCGTGCGAGATGGTATCCGGCCAACCGCATCGATTTTTTTTCTTCGGGATTCGAGCATTCCGGCGGCGTCGGGTTAACGCCTGACGCCGCCGATTTATTGTCATGGAAAGGGATTGCTTTTCTATAGATTCTTTCAAGGCGATTCTGCGGGTTTATCTTTCAGGATACCTTTTGTGCCTTGAAAAAATTTACTAAAACCTGAATTTCTACTATCTTTGGCTAGGACTCTGCCGTGGTTTTCAAGAAGTTTTCTTTCCGGTTTTCCCGTTGGTTATGGGCTGGGTTGATCCTGGCCGGGTTGGCCACCATTCTGGCCGCCTTCGGGTACTGGTATATCAATCGCCCCGAATTTTACGCCTTCGTGCAGGAAAAAATCCGCCGGGAATGGGGGATTGAGGTTCGCTGGCGTTCTTTGCAGTGGTCGCTGTGGGGGTGGTTGAAAATCGTCGAACCGGAAGTGGATTATCCATTAGAGACAGTACCCTTTCATATCGCGGCCGATTCCATGCAGGTTTCCGATCTGTTCAGCGGCAAACCGGATGTGGAGTTATCCAATCTCTGCGTCTCTTCGGGAACGGCAAGGATCGGCACCGCTTCCCGGGTGTATTGGCATTGGGGAAAAGAGGCGCAGCCGCCCAGAGCCCGAATCGGTATCGAACGTGTTTGGGCAGATGCCAGTTCTATTGCATCTATCCAAAGCGCCACGCGCGAATCGGGGGAATCCAGGCAATTGGATTTATCGTGGCTGGATTCGTTCATGGTAACCCATGCACGAATCGACGATCCAAGCCGGGCTATATCCTTGAAGGGGAAGGGAATGGCGCGGATGAATCCAGAGGATGGATCGCTCCAATTGCAAGCCAATTTTTACCCGCAGGACGAATTGGATACTTCTCATTTGTCTCTTCAGGGTTCTATCAATCCGTCCGAATTCAAAGTCAATGCCCTACGTCTTGTGGCCAGCCGCTTTCCCCTGGCCGCAACCGGGCCGTATGTGTTTTCACTGATCGCCGACGGAACCGTTGAAGCGTGTGAAATGCCAACCGGAAATATGAAAGTATGGAGCGATCTATTGTTTAATCAGTCGAGAATTCAATCGCCTAGGGGGGAATCCATTGTTTTACCGACCTCTTCTCTTCGAGGTGAAACCGAGTTATCTCCACGTGGAGAACTCGAATGGGCAACCGGGGAGATCGAACATTCATCTTTTACGATGCACGATTCTACCCAGAAACGGTATTTATTACCTGATGGGGCGGTCGCGGTGCAATACCGGCCCCGGAATAGGGAACTTGCGATTGATGTTAAAGGACGCGCGTCCGCTCTGGATGAGTACGCGGTCCGAGTATACGAGTATCCCCTGTCGGCTTCCTCGGTCTGGAACGCAGAAATCCGGTTGGAAAATCGCGATATCCAGACCTGGCTTTCCACGTTGCCTATCGACGTCGATGGCTTCCCGATGGCGGGCCGTATCGGCGGTCTTTTATCTCTGAACGGGACCGTGGCTGGACGCGGCATGGAAATCGACGAGATCAAAGCAGTGGCGCAATGGCATGATGGAAGAATTGTATGGGATTACGGACGGATCGAGGATGCGTCTATCCGTATGGATGTTATGGGGGACGGGAAGATCGTGCGAATGGAAGCGGATGGAAATGCCAAAGTGGGATATCCCGTTTCCGGAACGAAGACGATCTCGTTCGAGCCTGCTTTTCGGATGAATGGATATTGGAATCGGCAACGCGGAGACTATCAAATTAGTATTCCTGATGCCGATTTGGGGATCGTGCAATCGGTCAGTGGATGGTATAAATCGGGGAAAGAATGGCGGATGGAGGGGGGTATACCTTTGGAGGAGAGTATCGCACAATTCCGGGAGGCGTTGCCGGAATGGGGACAGGCCTTGGAAGGGATGGGACAAATCCAGTTAGCCGTCCGGGGGAATGATAAAAATATCCACATACAACTTAATAGTCCCGATTGGATGGTTTATTCGTTATCCGATGAGTACTCGTATGGCGTGCAATTGCGGGAGATGGTTCTGGAAGGGGATTGTCCGTTGGGAAAATTTCCGGCGTTTCGCGCTACGTTGAAAGCCTCCACACCGTATCTAACGTATGGTGCGCGGGATATCGAGTGGCCGGGGGAAACGCTGGCTGTCCAAGTGAATCTGGATGAGAAGCGTACGTTATCCGCGATGGCAAATCCACCCGGCGGGGGGGCGATTTCTCTTGTTGGGAATTTTCAAAAGGGATCGGATATCAAGATTACCGATGTCAGTCTGGAAACTTTTTTGCTTCCATTGATAAACCGGTTTGCGCTGGGCAAGGAGACCGATGACACTTCGGCATACCGTATCGAAGGATCGGCGAATGCCGGTTTTCGTATCCAATCCGATGGGTCGTCCACGCGATTGGGCGGAAATGCCAATCTGGCCATTCGTTCTATGATTTATCCCCCGGTAGCCTCATTTTCGATGTCGAATGCCATGATTTCGGTTCCTATCGTTTTTCCCTTGGATTATGGGGCATTTTCATCCCAAGTTTTTTCGGTGTCGGCTGAGAAAATTGCGTGGGAGGGAGCCGAGTATGACAAGGTGGCTTTTTCGATTCCATTGAATTCGCCCTTGCTTTCCCTGGTTGACGATTACACGTTTCCAGTTTTCGGGGGGACGATGCAGTTGACGGGTGTAAAAATCAACAACTGGTTATCTTCCGGATTGGAAGTGGATGGCGTTATCCGCTTACGGGATATTCCCCTTCAGGCCGTTAATACGTTATTGCCGGTCGTTCCTTCGGAAGGAATTCTATCCGGTGAAATTCAGCGTGTTCTCTATTCCGGGGAGCGGATTGAATTTCAGGGGCAAATCGAACTAGCACTGTTTGGTGGAACAGTTAGGGTTCGCGATTTGTTTTTGCGGAATTCGTTCGGCGGTTCGAAGGTGTTAGGATTCAGCGCCGATATCGAACGGATCGATTTGGAAAAACTGTCTGCTTATTTTCAATATGGGAAAATAACCGGCGTGATTTCCGGCCATATGCGCAATATTCAGATGATCGTTCCACCCGCAGGTTCCGGCGATTGGATTATGCCGGACCGGTTGGATGTGGAAATCGCCAGCGATCCAACCCAGGAAGGGATTATCAGCCGGGATGCGCTCTTCAAGATTGTGGAATTAAGCGGGAAATCGGATATGGATTTATCGCAGTTGAAGATTTCGCAGTTCAAGTATTCTCAGATTGGATTGCGAGTACTTTTGGATGGGATTCAGCTGCAGCTGATCGGTACGCTGGACGATCATCTTTTCATCGCTCCTTCCAGAAGTATGTTTGCCAACAAGATCGGCATACGCCTGGCCAGTTCCGATCGAGCTTTGGATTTTCTGGATTTTTGGAATCGATTGCTCGCGCAGACGGGGAGGTAAAGAGATCGCGCCTGCCCTTGAGATGGGATTATATGGAGAGTGACTTGATTTTATTGGCCAAATCGCAAACGTTAATTACTTCAATGTTCTTGTCAATAGGGTATCTTTCATTACCAGGATAGACGATAAACACTTTTGTTGGATTCAGATCGTCGATGGCGTTATGCAAACTTTTCTCGATTTTGGGCGCAAGGCTTCGTTTAATTTCGATAGCCCACGTACCATGCTTCCCACCCAGTTCCATTAGCAGATCGATTTCTGAACCGGCTGCCGTGCGATAGAAACCGGCTTTTGTTCGTTCCGGTGCAACGGCTAAAAGGGCCTCAATTACGAATCCTTCCCAACTCGCTCCGCAGACGGGATGCCCTAACAGGTCATTTAAGGTTTCAATGCCAAGTAAGGCGTGAACCAAACCACTGTCCCGCACATACGTTTTGGGCGATTTGACCAACCGTTTATTAACGTTCGCATGAAAGGGTGGCAAACGACGCACCAGCAACAGGTCGATCAACAAAGCGATATAGTTTGTCACGGTTGGTGCGCTGATCCCAAGACCGCTGGCCAATCGTGAGGCGTTCAGCAACGTTCCCTGATTGTGAGCCAGCATTGTCCAGAGCCGTTCTAACGTTTCCGCGGGTATGCGGGGGCCAAACATGGGGATATCCCGTTCCAGGTAGGTACGGATCAGGTTGACTCGCAGCCGATAACTATCCTGGTTACTGGCAGCAATATAACTTTCCGGGAATCCGCCGCGGATCCAAAGGTCGTTCAGATCGTTTACACTTGTAGCGATTTCAAGCGGGTGGAAAGGACTTAAATTAATGTATTCTATCCGTCCAGCCAATGTTTCTCCGGATTGCCGCAGCAGATCAATGGCCGCCGATCCCAAAATGAGAAAACGGCCAAACCGTTTATTGGTTCGACGGCCTTCATCGATGATTCCACGTAATTCCTGGAAAATTTCCGGCATGCGGTGAATTTCATCCAACACAACGAGTTTATCGGTATGTTGTTTTAAGAAGAGAACGGGATCGGTCAGTTTGGCACGGTCTGCCGACGCTTCGAGGTCGAGGTAGATCGATGGCCGGTCGTCTGCTATGGCTAGAGCCAGAGTAGTCTTTCCTACCTGGCGCGGGCCGAGCAAAACTACAGCCGCCTGACGCGTAAGAGCGGATTCGATTTTGGATCTTATCAGCCGAGGTATCATCCTTGTATTTTAAAAGGGATGTTTTTAAATTGCAAGGATGATCTTCAATTATTACCCACCATGTTTTCCTATTATGAATCCGATTTGGGAAGTGATTGTTTGAATTATACGATGTTACCCAAATGATTTGGAAATAGAAAACGATGGGGTACGGAGTGGAGTCAGAATGGATTGAACGGATGCAGACAATCCCGCTCACTTGTATTCCGATTTAATATGCACGATCATAATAATCATTTTGTAATGGGGAGAGATCGATGATGCGATTCCATTATGTTTTTACTTTTGTATTTATTTTAACATTGCATTTTAGTGCGTTGTTAAGCGTTTCTGCCGCCGATCTTCCCCCTGTGAGGATCACCGAGATTATGACGAGCAATGGCGGCGAGATTCTCGATGAAGACGGCGATGCTTCCGACTGGATCGAAATTTATAATGGTGGGAATTCTTCTGTGAATCTCGAAGGATGGCGCCTGACCGACGATCCTGCCGATTTGGCGAAATGGACGTTTCCCAACAAGACGCTGGAGGGTGGCAATTATCTTGTCGTGTTTGCATCCGGGAAGGATCGAAAAGAAACCAATAAGCCTTTGCATACCAACTTCAAGTTAGAAAGCGAGGGTGAATATTTAGCGTTGATTGCTCCGGACGGTCAGTCGATCGGTAGCGAATTCGCTCCTTCGTATCCTCCGTATCATGCAGGTTATTCGTACGGTCTTCCCTCCAACAATGCGGTGCTCGTCGCTCCTGGCGATCACGTGCGAATTTATATCCCCACGGACGATCTCATGGGCGATGACTGGATCGATCTCAATTTCGACGATTCGTCGTGGCGAACCGCAGCAACGGGCGTTGGTTACGCGCCGCCTCCCAGGGGATTTGACGTCTCCACTATTTATTCGAAAACGAGACTGACTAACATCAATACGGTTTTTACTGTATTGGGAAATGAAAGCCAGTACAAGAAAGTCGTTCAAGAGAAAGCGGGAGTCGTCAATTTCAATCACGGAGGAGAGGGAGGGCATTACGCGGACGACGGTTCGTTTCCAGGAATTCCTGCCGACGAAGCAATCGATAACATTATCGTAACGGCGTACGGAAACGTTCAACTCGCCGAAGCGGGCGAGTGGACGTTCGGCGTACGCGCGGATAACGATTTTGTGATTTTTTCCGGTCAAAATGCTATGCTGGGCGGGAATTCGCGGCGAGTGACGGATTTCTTTTGGACGGTCAATCTGAACGCCGGACCGAACATGGTTCAAGTGGTTTATTACAAACAAAGCGGTTCGGCGGAGTTGGAACTTTTTGCCGCGCCGGGAAGGCATACGAAATTTGACGGGAACGTCTTTCGACTGGTAGGCGATGCGCGCAACGGGGGAATGCCGATGAATGCGGCGGCGTCGCTCGTGCAAACCGATGTAGAAGCGGAAATGAAAGGCATCAACGCCTCTATGTATTTGCGGGCGTCTTTCCCGATTGACGATCTCAGCGCCGAGCGCGATTTAAAACTCACCGTTTCTCATAACGACGGTTTCATCGCTTTTCTGAACGGCCGTGAGATCGCGCGGGTCAATGCTCCCACGCAGGTGCAATGGAATTCAGCGGCGAGTTCCAAACTGCCTTCGGCACAATCGATAACCCGAGTGGAAATTCTTATTCCCAATGCGGCGGAATATCTTATTCAAGGTGTCAATGTCCTGGCAATTCAGGGATTGAACGCTTCGGCGGATGATGGAGATTTCACACTACTGCCGATTCTGGAGTCGTCCGTTTTTGGAGATCGCCGGATGCATTATCTAAACCGGCCTTCGCCGGGCTCGGCCAACAGCGGCGGGGTGATCGATTTTGTTTCCGAACCGGCATGCAATCCCGGCCGAGGATTTTACGACCAACCGATCGAGGTCGTATTGACGGCAGAGGGAGACGGCGTTCGCATTCGATATACGACCGATGGAAGCGTTCCAACAGAAAGCAATGGTTTCGATTACGAGAAACCGATATCCATTCAAAGCACGACGTTGCTGCGTGCGGCGTCGTTTCAAGAAGGAATGGGACCGTCGGCTCCCATAACGCATAGTTATATATTTTTGAAAGACGTAATTCATCAGGTTGCCCCAAAGGGA
>CAZFOX010000163.1:0-9056 GCA_964520565.1 uncultured bacterium
CGCTGTGGGAACCTGGGAACTTTATTAATAAAAACTGAATGAACAACGGGATTTCGATGGGAGATGGGCGGTGTTTATCCGCCCATCTTTTTTTTATGCCGGTTATGGATTTGGAAACGTTTTCTGAAGATGGAGCAGTTCCTTCTCCGTAATGGGCAGCATGCTGCAATGCTTTGAGCCGGGAACCGTATTAACCTCGATCTTGGAATAATTGACAAAGTCGCCGGTTTCCCATGCTTCCATCGGGCTGTGAAATGGATCGCCGTAGATATACCACTTGTTTTGCCCGATCAATTGAATCGCTTCAGGCCCTTCGGTGGGTTTGGATTGCCCCTCAAAAACTACCTTGCCGGGTTTTCCCTCGGCAAACGTATTGGTTTTAGGGTCCAACGTTTTGGACGTCGACAGACGATTCCCCATCCGGTCGTCGACATCGCCCGGTTTATGAAATCCGTAATACGTCCCTTCGAATTCGACGATAGTCAGATCGATATCGTGGATGCCGATGTCGAAATACACCTGCGAACGCTCCGGCGTTATATCGCTCCAATCGCGCGTGGTTACAACATGTATGGTGTTGTGGCCGTTGAAAATTGAAGCCCAGAAGACGTAGAAGAGTTTCGAAGATGGATCGTAAAAGAATTCCGGTGCCCAAGCTCGCTGGCGGTCGGGAGGCACAACGTCGATCTCCCCGCCTTTCCACTGGATCAAATCCGTCGACTCCCAATGGCAGATCGTGGGATGATCCCATCCTTTGGTATGGACAAGATGGAACCGGTCGCCGACGCGCCGCACGTACGGATCGCGCAAACGAACCCCCGGATCGAACACCGGTTTGCCGCCGTTGAGAGCCGTCCAGCTGCGAGCGTCGCGGCTCCAGGCGTAGTACAATTTCTCTTCAGGGCCGAAATGCGCCATCAGGTAAGCGGTGTAGGGTTCCGTGGTTTCGATGCCGTAAGTGAAAGTAACACTCCCTATTGAACTACACAAAAGAAGTAATAGAACGTAAGCGCATTTCATTGGATTCGTCATTCTCATTCTTCTCCATTCATCTCCAGGGTGTTGAACCAATGGGGAGTTTTATAGTAAACAAGATTGGCAGGAGTGGAAGGGTTTCCTGCTCTTGTTTAATAATAACTTATCCGAATCTGGATACCCCGGATTAAAGGATGACCGGGATCAAGACAATCATTATCCTGAGCATCCTGTTAATCCTGACTATCCCGATTTAGGCTATCCGTGTTATTCTCATCGATTGATTTATATTTTTCGACTGTTGATAAAAGGTATAAACGAGGTATAATTTTTATACCATGGAAGTGGAATTCGATCCCAATAAAAGTAATATGAATAAAGCAAAGCACGGGATCGATTTTATCGAAGCCCAAACCTTGTGGAATGATTCGGATTTGATCGAAATCCCCGTGAAAACCAGTGATGAACCTCGGTTCCTGGTCATTGGAAAGATCGGAGGAAAGCACTGGTCGGGGATCATTACCTATCGGTCTGGAAAAATACGAATCATTTCGGTTCGCCGGTCCAGGAAAGAAGAGGTATCCATTTATGAAAGCGCGCGCGATTGATAAACGGTTCGATGAGGGGGGCGATATTTCGTCCCATCTCGATCTGGATAAGGCGAAAAGACCGAATCGGGGGCAGAAGCGGGTTAACGTCGATTTCCCGATGTGGATGATTCAGCGGTTGGATCGAGAGGCAGAGCGGCTGGGCGTTCCCCGGCAATCCCTCATCAAGGTTTGGGTCGCCGAACGTCTTGAGAAGGTGTCGTGAATCACTGAGAAGAATTGATGGGTATCGAAATTTTGGAGGCGAGTGATTATATCCGTAACTCTTTTCTGGAATTCATATAAGTTGTAAAATTGTAATACAAAAAGAAGAGAGGAGAATAAAGATGGTTTTGCTCGACTCCGTTTTGCAAGAAGCGTTGGCCTTGAATCCCGCCGAACAAGCGGAATTGGTCGACAAATTGCTCAGTAATCTGGAAAAATCTGATCGAGAAATTGATGAAGCATGGGCTAACGAAGCCGAAAACCGGCTTGATGCGTACGAACGGGGAGAACTCAAAGCGGTTTCCCTGGAAACGGTTTTAGAAAAATAATACTTTAGTAATTGCGGATGTTAAACTTTATCGAATATCTGGTTTTTATGGAATGAATATAAAAAGCAAATAGATGGCATATAGAGGAGGATGCTAATGGATCAATACCAACTTTGTAAATATAGTATTACCTGTGAAACAAATGATCTCGCAGTAGTTCATTGTTTGCGAGCCCTATGTCAACATAATGTCCAAAACTGTCTTCCTCAAATTGCGTGGGGAGGAACAAGTGAAAAAAATTGGATACGTGAAAACAATTGTATAAAATTGCGATTTACATCTCAAAAACAGCGAGATGATTTTGTTAATGATGCTAAACGTCTTCTTCCAAAAGATTCATGGAAAGAAATTGATCGTTCTGATAATGATCCAGCTAAGCGACAGCGAAAGTAGGTTTTAGACGTATACTATAGTATTCAGTAGCACCTATGATGCCTTCTCTCAGTTTCAATTTCACAGAGGTTATTTGACTTTAAAGCAACTGTCATGGGGTATGTGAGAGGGATGATGCTAGATGTTTTTACCATCGAGCCTCTGTTGAAAAGAGGATATAATCGATTCATGATTGTTCAATGGACAGATTACATGAAGTACAAATCGAAATTGCGTGGTTTCGATTTAACGATGATTGAACAGATTGTGAAATATTCCCCTGAACGGTATATTGATACAGTAACCGGACGTCGTGTTGCGGTTGGATGCTATGAAAATATTCTGGTCGTGATACCCTATGAACAAGATGGCGATTTTTTAACGCCCATAACGATCCACGTTTCTTCACGCCAACAAATCAATTTTCGGATTCGGACAGGGAGATTTTCTCATGAATAAGAAGAAGATGATTTATTTCGAAGAAGAAGACATTCTTCATCTGGCAATCTCAGATGAACCGGAAGGTGGGAGTATCGAACTCTCTCCGAATATCACTGCCGAACTGAATGATAAAGGTGAATTAATCGGTATTGAAATTCTAAAAGCAAGCGATTTTATCCGTGACTCCATTCTGGAATCAGTTCAAGCCAAAATGCTCCAATTCTCAAATGTTACACCCAATTAATTATTCCACTTGAGATAATAACATCGTTTGTTTATGATTGTATTATATTGAATTAGCAAAACGGATGTCCCTTCCTCCTCCTCTTCTTCAACTTCTCCATATCCCCGGCGTCGGGCATACGACACTGAACCGGTTGTTGTTCCGTATGCGAGAGCAGGGAATTTCGTTGGAAGATTTATCCGGTTTTTCTTTCGGTGAGTTAGTCTATCAATTGGGTTTCCGGGCGGAATGGGCGGAGTCGTTTTTTCTCAATCGAGATTCGGCGCTTGGGATGGCAGAGGAACTGGCGCGCCATTCCATCCAAATTATCGTGAATGGCGACGAGGCGTATCCCGGCCGGTTGAACCGGATTTTAGGCGATGCCGCCCCGGCGGTTTTGTTTCTTCGCGGCAATCCGGCGCTGCTTCATCCAAAGAGCGTTGGTGTGGTTGGTGCGCGCGAATGCAGCGAACGGGGAATCGCGGCGGCACAACGCTGTGTCGAGCAATTGGCAGCTCACACTATTAATATAGTCAGCGGCAATGCAGCGGGGATCGATAGCGTTGCCCACCAAACCGCTCTGGCCACCGGGGGAACGACGGTTTTTGTTCTCGCGCAGGGGATTCTTCCCTTTCACCCACGCGAGGCGATCCGGCCATTGCTTTTGGATGAGAATCATTTGATCCTGTCCGAGTTTCCCCCGCGATTACCCTGGGCAACCCACGCCGCCATGCAACGTAACCGTACGATTTGCGCCCTATCCCACGCCGTGCTGCTGGTCGAATCGGGAATCGGGGGCGGTACCTTCGCGACAGGCAAGAATGCGCTGAAACAAGGCATTCCTCTTTTTAGCGTCGATTACGAATCGCCTCCCTCGTCTGCGGAGGGAAACCGTTATTTTCTGAATCGCGGGGCACGGCCAATTCGAGAAAAACATCCGGATTTATCTGTCTTGATGGACACTTTTACCCATCCCCTTGATTCCCTTCAAGATTCGACTCCCAGCCTCTTTTATGACGAATGAATTATAATGATTGAGGCGGGGGGGAATGTGTCAAATTTCCCCCAGAAGAATCGCTTATCCCTTGTCCGCCATGCAAGGGATTGATAACCTGAGTATTCTTACCATTGATTAACCGAACGTTAATTATTAACGTGGGTTGGTATGATTTCCGCTAGCGAAGAAGGAGTCAGGTTTATGAAAGAGGTCGAGGTTGGCAAAAAACGGAATATAGCAGTAGTCGGGCATCACGGATCGGGAAAAACGTCGCTGATCGAAGCCATATTGTATTTAACCGGCGCGACGGAGCGCCTCGGGCGGATCGACGACGGAAACACCACCGGCGATTACCTGGATGAAGAAAAAGATAAAAAGCACACACTTACCTCGAAACTCCTGCAATGCGAATACCGGGGGCATCAGTTGAACCTGATCGATACGCCCGGTTATTCGGATTTCGTCGGCGATATCAAGGGCGCGTTACGTGCGGCGGACGGCGTGCTGGTTGTCATCAATGCCCAGAACGGCGTGGAAGTGGAAACCGAGAAGATTTGGGAATACATTGAGGAATACAACGTCCCCCGGTGCGTGGTTGTAAACCGAATGGATAAAGAACGCGCCGATTTCGATGCCTGCCTTGAATCCTTGGAAAAAGTGCTGGGCGCTCAGGTCTGCCCCGTCCGCTTGCCTTTGGGAAAAGAGAGTTCCTTCACCGGCGTAATCGATCTGGTCCAGGATAAAGTGGAAACCTTCGATGAGAAGGGAAAAGTAATCAAACAGGATTCCATTCCGGAAGACCTTCAAGACGAAGTACAGGATTACCGCCAGAAAATGATTGAAGCCTCGGTTTACGCCGACGAGGCGATGATGGAGCGCTATCTTTCCGACGAGAAAATTTCCAACGATGAGATTCGCAAGGGTCTGGCCGATGGCGCCCTGCAAGGTGCGATCGTTCCCATTTTCGTCACCAACGCTTATAACTGCGTCGGCATTCAATCGTTATTGGACGGGCTGATCAATTATATCCCCAATCCTTTGGGCCGTGGAAAATACCAGGTGATGAAGAAGGGGGAAGACAAGACCAGCGAAGAAGAGATGAAAGAAAGCGGCAAGGGTGTCGGTTTTGTTTTCAAGAGCATGATCGATCCCTTTGTCGGTAAAGTATCCTTTATCCGAATATTCAGCGGAGAGTTTCATGCCGAGACGGAATGGCAAAATCTGACCAAGGGGAATCGCAGCCGGGTGGGTCATATTTTGGTGGTGAACGGGAAAAAGTATAACGCGGTTAACAAGGCCACGTTGGGCGATATCGTGGCCGTGACGAAAATGGACGGTTTCGATACGAACGATACGTTATCTTCCGAAGCTGGGAATGTGCTGGTGGTTCCCACTCGTTATCCTCAGCCCCCGATTCATATGGCGGTCAAGGCGGCCGACAAGAATGAAGAAGACAAAATCGGGTCCGCGCTTCCCAAGATTATCTCCGGCGATCCAACCATTCATGTGGAACGCAGCCAGGAAACCAATGAAACCGTCATCAGTGCGGCGGGTAACATGCAAATCGAACTGATCGCCAGCCGCCTGCGCAATCAGTTCAAACTCAATGTGGAGATGAAAACTCCCAAGATCGCCTATCGGGAGACGATTACCGCGCAAGGAGAAGGGCGGTATCGTCACAAGAAACAATCCGGTGGACGCGGCCAGTTCGGTGAGGTGCAAATGCGTTTGCGTCCCTTGGAGCGGGGAAAGCAATTCGAATTTATCAATAGTATTTTCGGCGGCGCCATTCCAGGGAAATTCGTCCCGGCGGTGGAAAAGGGAGTTGCCGAGGCCATGGCGCGAGGGATCGTGGCCGGTTATCCGGTTGTCGATGTCAGCGTCGAGCTGTTTGACGGTCAGTTCCACGATGTCGATTCGTCGGAAATGGCTTTCAAGATTGCTTCCTCCATGTGTTTTCGGCAAGTGGCTCGTGAAAGCTGCAAGCCGATACTCCTGGAGCCCATCATGAGCGTGCGCGTAACGATTCCCGAATCGTACATGGGCGACGTCATGGGTGATTTGAACTCGCGGCGCGGCCGGGTGTTGGGTATGGACTCGGTGAGTGGAAACAAACAGGTCATCAAGGCTACCGTTCCATTGGCGGAGATGTATACCTACTCTATCGATTTGCGTTCCATTACGCAGGGACGCGGCAGTTTTGAGATGGAATTCTCGAATTACGAACAGGTTCCGCACGAAATCGCGGAGAAGATTATCGCCGAAAGTAAGATGGAAGAAGGCGAAGAAGAATAAGCCGAATTTCTGAATTCATGGATATTTTGCAGGGGCAGGTTTCGTACCTGCCCTTTTTCGTAATGAAGGGTGGAAAATTAAAGATGAATAAATCCATGCCGATACTGATTGTGAGATAAAGGGGTTATTTGAGGGTAGGTTGCATCATGCCGAGTAATCGCGATCCAGACGATCCGACTCGCGCCGAACGGACGCCGTTTAATATCCGGGCCGATTATCGGGAAACCGACCGGTTTCTCCGCGACCGGCTCGGATCGATGCTTCCTTCGCATCTGGCGGATCGAGTCAAAAAAGTCATTTCCTCCCGCTTTAATGACGCCGACAGCGAACAGGAAGCGATGTAGGATACTCCTGTTTATCTTCTTGTTAGCATTCTCAGCTATCATTCCCCGTTCAAATTGGATTCATATTCTCCCCTGGTAATCTGTGAAAAAAGAATCCCCCGGTTTTTCTAGGAAAACCGGGGGATGAAATTCTGAAATCATTTTGGATTAATACAACTGCCAGTCCGATACTTCTACGTACTTCTTGGGAGGTTCGTCGGTTCCTGGTTTGAAGCAAATGTAGTCGAATTGCAGGTTCCCGCTTTGACCGGTCTGGCGGAACGAGATGCGGAACATGGCGTTTCCGACCGGAATGTCGTTCTCGTTGTCCCGGACGCGATTGAAGAATGCGCCCGCTTTTTCCGCTTCGTCGTTTGGATCCTTGGGATAAGAGAACTTGGGTTGCAATTCGCCATCCACATACAGGGCGGTGGATTTTGCTCCCGGAGTAATGTTCCAGGTGATCCAATATTCATGCCAGACGGTATGATCCCAGTTTTCCTCATAGGAACCTGGGACAGCGTGGCCGGGGTACTCGCTATACGTGGGGAAATTCAACGAATCGGGGAAATCGGGCGAGAAGAACAATCCCGATGCTGTGAGTGCTTCCCAGTTGTTCAAATCCAGCATATTCTCGTTTTTCATCAATCCCAGCAGGTTGTACCCTTCCTGTTCGCTGTATCCGAAAGGAATCGCTACGCCGAATTCGTCGGTAAAGGCCTTGCTGCGCACGCGAAACGCGGCGACGGCTTTGGTGACAGGACCTAAATCGTAGTTAATTGTGACTTTACGAAGGCCGGGATCGGGTATGTTTCCGTAGGCTTCCATGCTGCGCGGATCACCGGGATCGTAGATCACCAGGCATTTACCGCCCTCTTCATCGTCGATCAGGCCGGGGTTGTGCCAAATCTTTCCCGCATTGGGACCGGCGGGAATCTTGGGCTGATAGGCGTAGGAATCCGAGCCGTTGTTGTGTTTCCAGCCGTCTTTTTCCAGGTCGGGATCGCTGCCCAGGTCGGGATCGAAGATATACAGCCAACCGCCCGCCGGCTCATTCCATCCGGTTTTGACGGGAGTACGGGCGCGCAGGAAGATAATGGTGTTGTCGCCGGCGATATTTGCGTTGTTTACCGTCCCTCCCCAAAAGATAGCGGCATCGATTTCCGGCCTGCCTTTGTAAGTCAAGGTTGTCACGCCGGGTGCGGCATCCAGTTTCCAGGTGATGACTCCGTTTGCAAAGGTTCCGCCATTGCTGATTTCTGTGACGGCCCATCCATTTGGAACGTCTTCATTCACCGTAATGCTCTGAGTCGTGGGATTGGGATTTCCCACTTCAATCTTGATATCGACCAGATCGTTCCCACTGATGCGTTCTTTAGGAAGCGTTCGTTTGGCGGCTGTAGGAGCGCCTTCCGTAAAAACGACTTGGGAGAAATTAGCTTCGACTAGCACTTCATCCGCCGTGTGGCTTGTGATTACCAAGCCGTATGCAGGCTTTGTGCCTAAATTCACTGCAATGGTATTGCCTAACACCCAATTCGTGCCGTTGGTGGAATACCACGCATAGCAAACGCCCAATGGGGCATTATAGGCAACGCGCGCCCAGATACCCTCCATGTTGGGGTCGCCGATGTTATTGCCTGCCGCATCCGTAAAATCGAGGCTTGCTGATGGTGCCCCAGCCGTCAATCTCCATTGAGAGCCCGTAATATCCGGAGCGTAATTATTTCCCCGGTGACGCCACATGAAATTGGCCGAATTGGCCGCATTGGGATTGGAACGAATCATAAGACCGGCTTTTGACCATACATCGGAGCCCGTATCGATCCATTGAACCTTGGCAGTCAGAGTCCAACTGCCTTCTTTTTCGGTGTAAAGGAAAAAGCCTTCGTCTTCTGCGTCCCAAATATCGTCGCCGTTTCCGATGAGCGTATAGACATCTCCGCTAATTTTCGCTTCGCCGGGAGTTTTGGTGGGTGGATCGCCGATCGTCCAATCGGCCTGTTTATTGAAAAGTCCAACGGTTTGTGCAGATGTGACACTTACGATTACGCCAAGACAAAAAAGTAAAACGATTATTTTTTTCATTATTTATACCTCCCCTATCATGTGTGAGAAATGCGAATTAACCCGGAAATACTTGGATACGTTCTCAGGAAAATGGGATCACCTCCTTTACGAAGATGTCTTGGGATCGATCATGGAATTACAAAAACAATATAATTGGGGTGAATTATAAACTCAAGAGTGCGAAGTTCTCAAGCATTTGACATTTAAGTATAGTAAAAA
>CAZFOX010000164.1:0-8948 GCA_964520565.1 uncultured bacterium
ACTGCATTTTGTAAATCCTTTAAAATCAGACACTAATACTGGGACACTAGTGACATTAAATAAAATCTAACAAGAAACCAATCATAAAACAGAGCAAAAATCCATAGCAACGAATCGTCAGAAATCAATATTGGCATAAATAATGCTATGATGAAGTATAAATCTACGCATCATTCATTTCAGGATGTGAGAACAGGTACCGTGAAAGTCCGCACAAAAATCATCATTCTTCTGGCGTCTATCATAGTTTTGTTTTTTCTAGGGATGATAAGTGTTACTTTTTTTTCGTTTTGGGATATTCAAACTATTCAAATCGGTCGGGAAGAATTAATCCAACGCCTATTCAAAAGTATCATCACTCTCAAGAGTCAACCCTTGTATTTATTTCATTTCGATTTTTCCCGTTGGGACGAAATGGCGGATTTTGCCAACCATCGGGATGACACATGGGCAGAGAAGAATCTTGTAGCTGCAATGCCAAAATACCATTCCGAAGTTGTATGGGTGTTTGGTACCGATTATTCGTTAACATATCACCATTCGAGAATCCCAGATATTGATTTACTCACTCTCATACCACCAGAAAAAATACCCGCGATATTTCAGGATCGCCAATACGTTCATTTTTATGCTCTAACGACCGCAGGAATAATGGAAATCCGAGGAGCTACTATTTTTAAGAAAAGAAACCTATCGCAAGACGGAATCCCACAAGGATATTTTTTCGTTGGTCATATTTGGGACGATTATTTCATCAAAGAGATTGCCGATATGATTTCAGATGGCCATGTAGAGGTAACCAAAGTGTACGGTCCGGATAATTCACCGGAGAGCATTTCCGATCTTCAAGGAAATCTATATTTTTCGTTGCATTTCAAGGGATGGGACGGAACTCCGTTGCAACATTTAAAATTCAAAGTATTCGCTCCTTTTGTAAAAAAATATGTGGAAGGATCGATCAAGGGTTTTATGGCTGGAACGGCCATCTGGTTTATCGTATTTCTGCTGATCACCTGGGCACTGATCGTCTGGGTAAACCGCCCATTAAAAAAAATATCCTACTGCCTGAAGAACGAAGACCCCCGCCTGATTGACGGTTTGTTAACCGATCCATCCGAATTCGGCCATATCAGCCGTATGATACAGGAATTTTTCAAACAAAAAGAACAATTAAAATACAGCGCCGACCACGACGCAATGACCGGAGTTCTCAACCGGAGAGGGATTGTGAGTGTTATGAACAACGAAATATCCCGCGCCAAGCGGCATTACATGCCATTCAGTGTCATTATGGCCGATTTGGATCATTTCAAACGAGTGAACGATACGTTTGGACATCTGACAGGAGACCTGGTTCTGAAAGAAATTGCAGCGCGTTTTCGCTCGGAATTACGGGTCAACGATCTGATAGGCAGGTATGGAGGAGAGGAATTTCTGATTCTGGCCCCAGGCAGCGACGCCCATGCCACCGGCCACCTGGCGGAACGTTTAAAAGAACGAATATCGAACCACGATATTCAATTACCTGACGGTTCTATTCGAATGACGGTAAGCATGGGTATATCTCAATACCAACAGGAATCCGATCTGGATCACACAACATTAATTGCCCGTGCAGACGAGGCATTATATCAATCCAAAGAAAATGGACGAAATTGTATTACCATTAATGCCTGAATGCTTCCTGTATGAACGCTCCAATCCAATAGATTGAAGAGAACGATTCCCCCCTCCCAGAGAATTCCTTCTCACTTGTTTTTTTATCACATACTATTCAAATTCTATCAAAAAAAAGAGACGGCTCGTACGAGCCGCCTTTGGATTTTTCATAGTAATTCTGTTGGATTTACTGGAATTTTTTCAATACCAAAACGGCATTGTGTCCACCAAAACCAAATGAATTCGACATAGCTGTTTGGATACCCTTCTCGCGAGCGCAATTCGGAACGTAATCCAAATCGCATTCGGGATCGGGTTCGTTATAATTAATCGTCGGGGGGATCAATCCCTCCTGAAGAGCCTGGGTACAGGCAATAAACTCGACAGCGCCCGCCGCGCCCAACAGGTGACCGGTCATCGATTTGGTTGAACTGACGGGAATCTGGGACGCATAGCTGCCAAACAAAGACTTGATGGCAATCGTCTCAAATTTGTCGTTGTAAGGCGTTGAAGTTCCATGCGCGTTAATATAATCTACTCCATCCAAGTCCAACTGGGCGTCGTCGAGAGCACGGCGCATGGCCAAATAGGCACCCTTTCCTTCGGGATCGGGCATAGTGATATGATGCGCATCGCCGGACATGCCAAAACCGATCAATTCAGCAAGGATATTCGCTCCCCGTTTTTTGGCGTGTTCCAATTCTTCCAAAACAACCACACCAGCGCCTTCGCCCATTACAAAACCATCGCGGGTTTTCTCAAACGGACGGCTGGCGGTTTCGGGGGTATCGTTATGCCCGGTTAACGCGCGCATGGCGCAAAAGCCGCCGAATCCCAGAGGCGTAATCGCCGCTTCCGTGCCTCCGGCCAGCATGACGTCCGCTTCATTATTTTGAATAATCCGCATAGCGTCGCCGATGGAATGATTGGCAGTGGCGCAAGCCGTTACCACGCTGGTGTTAGGGCCATGAAATCCGAAACGCATGGATACCAATCCCGAAGCCATGTTAACAATCAACATAGGAATCAGGTGGGGACTAATACGCCGAGGCCCTTTGGAATCCAGTACCTCTTTTTGGGTTTCTAGGGTTTGAATCCCGCCAATGCCGGAACCGATGATAACACCCACTCGATCCAGGTTGATGGATTGAAGATTTAATCCGGAATGATTTACGGCCTCAACCGACGCGACAATCGCGTATTGACAGAAAAGATCCGTCTTCCCCGCTTCTTTCGCATCGATGATTGGTTCGGGATTGAAATCTTTTACCTCGGCCGCTACTTTGGAATTGAATTTTTCGACATCGAACCGGCTCAAAAGCGAAGTTCCAGAACGGCCGTTTTTAATCGAATCCCAAAACTCCGGAACAGTTTTCCCGACGGGAGATACAACCCCCATCCCAGTTACTACGACACGACGAACCATCTATCGATTTCTCCTAAGTTCCGAATCGTTACGAGACTTTTTTCTTCAGATATTCGATCGCATCACCGACGGTTTTGATCTTTTCCGCTTCTTCTTCGGGAATTTCGTCGATGCCGAAATTTTCTTCAAACTCCATCACCAATTCGACGGTATCCAATGAATCCGCACCGAGATCGCGGGTAAAGGACTTCTCCGGAGTGATTTCATCTTTATCCACTTTGAGTTTCTCGGCGATTATGTCGATGACCTTTTCTTCAATGTTCACGCTCACGTGCTGAACCTCCTTCGTTTCTTCGATTGAGTAATCTCGATTAAGTTATGGCCGCTCAAGCAGCCTTAGGGTCACATATGCAAACCGCCATCGATCACCAAAACCTGTCCAGTGATATAAGCGGCTTCTTCTGAGGCCAGAAATCCGATCGCCGCAGCGACTTCTTCGGGTTTTCCATACCGACTCATGGGAATCGTGGCCATCACGGCGTTCTTAGTTTCTTCTTTCAACACAGCCGTCATCTGGGTTTCGATAAAACCCGGAGCGACGGCGTTTACGCAGACTCCACGCGAGGCCAATTCCTTGGCCATCGATTTGGTCATGCCGATGACACCGGCTTTACTGGCCGAATAATTGGCCTGACCGGCGTTTCCCATCACGCCAACCACCGAGGCGACGTTGACTATACGTCCCGACCGGGCCCGCATCATCTGTTTGGCTGCCGCCCGGGCCATATAAAACGAGCCGGTTAAATTTACCCGCAAAACCAAATCCCAATCTTCATCCTTCATCCGGATGGAGAGGTTGTCCCGCGTAATTCCAGCATTATTGACTAAAATGTCTATCTTTTCAAACTGTTCAACGCAGTTATCCACGGCTTTTTGAGCCTGTTCCGAATTGGATATATCCGCTTTACAGGAAGCGACCTCGATCCCCTGCTCTTTGAGGTTCTGCACGGTCGCTGCCAATCCGGCTTCATCCACATCCACTAGGAATAGTTTTGCACCGCGATTGGCCCGATATTTAGCGGTTTCAAGACCAATTCCTCGCGAACCTCCGGTTACCAATGCTACCTTTCCATCCAATCGAAATGACATGGTTTTCCTCGCAATTACTTAAGCGTCCCCAGACCGTTGGTCTGGGCTATCTTATTACGCCCTTTCAGGGCTTAAATAAGAATTTCTATTCATTCAGGTAGATTGTTACTACATACTGCCTGTAAATTCAATTCTTTCAGAGTATTTGCTAACATCTCTCCCGAATCGGTACTCATACAGGCCAAAGTCGGACAGCAAGCCTTAACCAAGCCTTTCAGGACTTCACCCGGACCTACCTCAATCGAATTATCACAATGACTGGCCACATAAGACATTGTATCAACCCACCGTACCGGTTCACAGAATTGTTTGACGAGAAGTTCGCGGACAACAGAAGCATCCTGAATCGGCTGGCCAGTATTATTGGATATCCAGGGAATGGTAAGATTGTTAATTGGAATATTCTTTAAGAATTCATTAAATTGAATTTGCGCTTCTTTCATTAAAGGAGAATGGAAGGCTCCACTCACTTTGAGCGGCAGTACCCGTTTGGCTCCTTTTTCTTTTAGTACCGATGCAATTCCCGCCACTGCTTCCGGCTCACCCGTAATAACGGTTTGTTTCGGAGAATTGAAATTGGCCGCGCAGACAATTCCGTTTTTCCATTCCTCGCAGGCCGATTGTATTTCTTCTGGAGAAAGACCCATCACGGCTGCCATCGTTCCGGGAGTAGCGGTTTCATGCATCAAACGCGCGCGTTCGGCGATCACCTTCAAACCGGTTTCAAAATCCCATGCGCCCGCCGCAGTCAGAGCGGCAAATTCACCGGCGCTGTGCCCGGCTGTAAACGTGGGATTCACACCCGCCTTGTGGAGTCTATCTGCGATGATGCAACTGAGGGTATAAATAGCTGGTTGGGTGTATAAAGTTATATTCAGATCGTCTTTTTTATCCGGTCGGGACAATTCCAATACCGACCATCCCAACAGAGAATGCGCTCGTTGATAGAGGTTGTTGGCCGACTCGAAAGACGCTGCATAATCGAGTCCCATTCCCTCATGTTGAGAACCCTGACCGGGAAATAAAAACGCCGTTTGTTTCATGAAAATCCTTATTGAAGGAATATGATTTATTTGAATCAGTTTTTGATTGTGATCCGGATATTCTGGAAAAACAATCCGGATCCATGGATATCCATCCGAAATATAATTGAAGAGAGATTATATCCTTAGAATTGTACCAGATTGGCGCCCCATGTCAGACCCCCGCCGAAGGAGACAAAGATGGCTAAATCTCCGTCTTTTAACCGGCCTGATTGCCTGGCTTCATGGAGAGCGATGGGAATCGTTGCCGCTGATGTATTGGCGTATTTCTCGATGTTTAAGAAAAACCGGTCTTCCAGGGTAACTCCTAACCGCTGGGCGACTGCGTCCAAAATCCTCGTATTGGCCTGGTGAGGGATTATCAACGCCACTTCGTCGATCGATTTTTGCGAACGTTCGAGAACCTTGAAACAGGTCTGCGCCATTACTCGTACCGCTTGTTTGAATATTTCTTTTCCATGCATGAAAAGAAAGTGTTCTTTTTTGTTAATAGCCTCGTGGGTTATGGGATAACGCGATCCGCCGCAATGTTGTCCTAATAAATCCGCCGCGGAACCATCCGCGCCCATTTCCGAACAAAGTACGCCTTTCTGAGCATCCGGTTGGATCACAACGGCTCCCGCGCCGTCTCCAAACAACACACAGGTGTTTCGATCCGTCCAATCGACCACCTTGGTTAAGAGATCGACGCCAACCAACAGAATATTTTTATATTGACCGGATTCGATGAATGCCTGCGCAACAGTCATGCCGTACACAAACCCGCTGCACGCTGCCGAAAGATCGAAAGCCATCGCATTTTTCGCGCCGAGTTTGTGTTGAAGAATACAAGCCGTCGCCGGCCAGCTATAATCGCCAGATACGGTGGCTACGAGAACGGCATCCAAGGTTTCCGGATCGATACCCGCTGCATCCAGGGCTTGCTTAGATGCGAGACAGGCCAAATCGGAGGCGGCGATGGATTCATCCGCGACGTGCCGTTCAAACATTCCTGTCCGTTCGCGAATCCATGCATCCGAGGTTTCCACTATTTTTTCCAGGTCGTGATTATTCAGAACACGCTCCGGAACCGCCATTCCTGTCGATACAATATGTGCGTAAGCCACCCGTTGCCTCTTTCTGGAATTCGATTTTACGCAGCGATACAGTTTGCATTCTCAATAGCTCGGCGGATTTCTTCCAAGGGACATTTTTCCGCCGCGGTTCGGGCTGCCCGGATACCGTTGGCAATGGCGCGGGGGCCGGACCGTCCATGACCGATCAGGCAATGACCGTTCACACCCAGCAACATAGCGCCGCCATACGAGGTATAATCCACTCGATTCATCGTTTCCTTGAAAAACGTCTTCCGGTGTTCCGAATCGACTTCCCGGCCAAAGACATGATCGATTTCGATCTTCATGGCCCGGCTGAACATTTCCGCCAATCCTTCACCGAATTTCAGGATCACGTTACCCACAAAACCATCGCAAACCACGACATCGACAGTGCCGCGCATAATATCGACACCCTCGACGTTCCCGATGTAATTGATCGGCGCTTTTTCTAATAGCTGATCGGCGGCAAAAGTCAGCTCGTTCCCTTTCGATTTTTCTTCTCCAATGGAAAGAAGTCCAATGCGTGGATTGGAAATGCCAAACGCCAACCGATTGTAGACCGAACCCATAATCGCCCATTGCAACAGGTGAATGGGTTTACAATCTACGGTTGCTCCGACATCGATTAACAGCGTATAGCCCTCGACGGTTGGGAAAGGAGCGACGATCCCGGGTTTGGCGATATCGGCAATGCGTCCCAAAACAAACAGGGCGAAGCCAACTGCCGCTCCCGAATTTCCCATGGTGAGCAAGGCATCCGCTTTGCCTTCTTTTACCAAACCGGTACAAACTGCGATGGAAGAATCCCGCTTCGTTTTCAGAGCGGTAGAGGGCGATTCATGCATGTCCACCACCGACGGGGCATCGACCAGATGAACCGGCAAGTCCACACACGATTCCTTCAAGCGTTCTTTTTGCCCGACCAGAAGAATTTCCGTGTTCTTTTCTTCGGCCAGAAACAGGCGCACACCTTCGATCACATCGTCCGGCGCACGATCGCCGCCCATTGCATCAACGGCAATTCTCATTGTTGTTACCTTCCCGAAACCATCCTGGATGGCAGCGATGATTTTTATACAATCGTCGAATCCTTATAAAAACCACAATGCGGGCAAACGCGATGGGGCATTTTCCATCCACGGCAATTGGGACATTCGGTCAAAGATTTTGCCTTGAGAGCATGATGGGAACGTCCCATCCGTGTTTTCGAACTGGATTTACGGTGTTTTGGATGAGCCATGATATCCTCACTGGATTCAACAAGTATAACGATCGACCGATCTTAAACGATCAATCCTTTTTTCAATTTTTCTTGAATACGGCCTTCCACATAGGGAGGAACGTATTGTCGTATATCGCCTCCATACCGGGACACTTCTTTTACAAGACGCGCGCGAAGATAGATATATTCCAAACTGGGGGCCATAAATACCGTTTCGATATCATTCGCCAGTTGGCGGTTGGTCAAGGCCATCTCAAATTCGTATTCAAAGTCGGAGATGGCACGCAACCCTCTTAAAATTACGCCGGCATTTTTCTGCCGCAAGTATCGAACCAGCAATCCATCGAAAGCATCCAATTCGACGTTTTCCATTCCACGTGTGACTTCGCGCAACATATCCAATCGTTCCTCGATGGAAAACAAGGGGATTTTGCTGGGATTCGATACGACAGCCACAATCAAGCGGTCGAAAATCCTGACGCCTCGTTCAATTAAATCCAAATGGCCATTCGTAACAGGATCGAACATCCCTGGATAAACCGCAATCGTACCGGCCATAATGGTATCCTTGATGAAGAACCGTCCGGAAATTCGGTATTACGAATAAAAATACAGAACCGATCGCCCGTATTTTCGCACATCCTGAAGGCCTAACGCTCCGGAATGAGGAAGGGGCGAGTTTTCCGCAGGACGATGAACGATGACCGTGGTTCCAGAATTCAACGTGCGATTGGCAATCAGGCGGTCTAAAAAATTATCATCGGTCTGTGGAGGCGGATCAAGAAACGCAATATCCCACTCCGCCCAGTCGCTTGGATGTTGGCCGAGTTGAAATACGTCGCTATTCCACACCCGCGCGCGATCCAGATCGACGTTCCACTGTGCCAGGGACTTTCGAATATCGTCGGCTGCACGCTTTTTCTTTTCCACGAACGTCACTCGCCATGCCCCTCGGCTCAAAGCCTCTAGGCCGACGCTACCGCTTCCGGCAAAGAGATCGGCAAAGCGGGCATCGATTACCGCACTGCCGAGTATGTTAAACAGGGATTCGCGCACCATTTCCGTAATAGCTGCTTGTTTTTTCCCTTGAGGAGCGGCTATAACACGGTTTTTAAATTGCCCGGCTATGATACGCATTGGTACACTCGGGCCGCCTTACCTGCGGATCACTTTTCCGTTTGCAACGTGGTAGGGTACTTGCTAATGCCCGTTCGATCAAGCGGCACGCTTCACATTTGAGTAACTCTTTTTTGTTTTAGGACTTATGCTTTACTATCATTCCAAGCACCGAGTTCCGATTCTGGATGATAGATTCTTTCAAGGCGATTCTACATATTTATCTTATAGAATACTTTTATACTGACGAGTGCGAAGTTCTACTGACATAAATTTGTAAATCTTGATAATTCAGA
>CAZFOX010000165.1:0-8912 GCA_964520565.1 uncultured bacterium
GATCATCTCTTGAGAGTTCAGAATGCGGCCATGTTTCGCAGCGGAATCCGGTTTATTCTTGGATTGGCCGATGTGGAGCATATGGGAAATAACCTGGCGGAGATTGCTGATTTCGTTCTCAAGGAAAGTCTAAAAGCCGTTCATGAGCGCGCGGCGGAACGGTATCCTGAATTCACAACCCTTCAGGCAGATGACATCGCGCTGATTGGGTATGGAAAACTCGGTGGGCGGGAATTCAATGTGGCTTCGGATTGCGACTTGGTATTGTTGTATTCCGAGTCTCGTACCATTGGAGGTGTATCCTCGGATGAGTATTTCTCCCGATGGGCAAAGTACCTGATTCAATATCTGGAAGCACAATCTCCTTTGGGCTTTCTCTACCATGTGGATACCCGGCTGCGCCCTCATGGGAAAAGCGGCCCTGAAGCATCTAGTATAGCGACGTTTGCGGAATATTATCGGAATCAGGCGCAGTTTTGGGAAAAGATGGCTCTAACCCGAGCCCGATTCATAACCGGAAATCCCCGTATAAAAGTATTTTTGGATGAGATTAAAGAGGAAATTCTCTTTTCTTCACCGCCTTCGCCGAATGACATAAAGACGATTTTAGATATGCGACAGAAAATCGAAAAAGAGAAGGGTGGAGAAAAATTAAAAGCCGGACCGGGTGGTTTGGTGGATGTAGAATTTATTGCGCAAGCTATAGCGTTATTGTATGGATACCGGTACAAAAAACTTCGTACTCCCGCGACATTCGAGATTCTCCGAAATGCTTCCTTGTTGGAAATCCTTCCCATGCAGGAAACTGCCCAACTGATTGCTTCGTATACGTTTTTACGGGATGTCGAAAATCGATTGCGGATCGTTGATAATGTCTCGCTGGATTCCTTGCCGGATGCCGATGAAGAACTCGAAAAGCTCACTCGCCGGTATGCGCAGCATTTGGATAACAAGAAACTTACCAAAGATGAATTCCTGGCTCAGATTGAAGATCATACGCATAAAGTAAGAGTAATTTTTAAGTCTTTCTTCAACAAGGTATGCCAGTCATTCATCTGATGAACCCTCAATGATAAAAATCACCTCTCTTTCTTCTTTTGAAAACAGGATTTGAATTGTGAAAACGCGGTTCGTTTTCAGGATTGATGAGATTTTCTAAGTGATGAAATCTGATGTAAAATATTAAGTCTGAATACTTAAAATATACTATTTCAATAAGTTATCTTTATTTTTTTGTTTTCTTCCTTTTTGGTCTCATCATTGCTTAAAAAGTAGCCTACTCAGGTATTAACGTTTTTTTCGAATGAATCAAACGTTAAAGAATACGTTGATATTGATTTTTACAGATTGATTAAGGTGTCTGGAATATGAAAAATACTCCCGGATTCATTGGCCGCCGCTATGGCGAACTCTTGCGCTCGTTAAATGTCATCAACGAAGATGATGTTAACCGGGCGGTCTCGATCCAGGAGAAAACCGGAAAAAACCTGGATACCGTTTTGGTCGAGAATAATATTGCTGACGAAGAACGGATGCTGGGTACTCTCTCTACTCACCTGGGCGTGGAGACAATCGATATCAAGAATATCGATCTGCCATCGGAAATACTCCAACAAGTGCCTGTGCGTTTTGTGCATCGATACAACATCATGCCGATCGATCGCCGGGGAGATACCCTGCGCATCGCTACCGCCGATCCCTTGAATTTTCATGCGTTGGACGATCTACGCCTGCTGCTGAAGTGCGATGTGGAACCGCTATTGGCCCCCAGTGACGACATCCGCGAGATGATTAAAAAATATTATGGGATCGGCGCGGATACAGTCGACAGCCTTTTGGAAGAGGATGGCGCCGTCGAGGAGGAATTATCGGAAAAGGCGAATATCGAGGAACTGAGCGAGGACGCCTCGATCATTCGTTTTGTAAACCAGATCATGACTGAAGCCGTGGCGGATCGGGCGACGGATATCCATTTCGAACCGTTTGAAGACGAATTACGCATTCGTTACCGCATTGATGGCATGTTGTACGAAGCGGCGGTTCCACCCACGATTCGGCGGTATCAGGCAGCGGTGATTTCCCGTATCAAAATCATGGCGGACATGAACATCGCCGAGAAGCGTCTTCCTCAGGATGGCCGTATCAACATCAAAACAGCCAACACGGAGTTTGATCTTCGTGTCTCTACCGTCCCCACACCGTATGGAGAAAGTATCGTCATCCGTATTCTTAACCGAGGCGATACCATCTTCGATCTGAAAAGATTGGGTTTTGACGAATACTCATTGAAATTGTTTCATGAAATGATTTCTGTGCCGCACGGAATCGTACTGGTTACCGGCCCGACGGGAAGTGGAAAAACAACAACTCTATACGCTACGCTTTCCAAATTGAACAAAATGGAAAGCAAAATCCTCACGATCGAAGAACCCATCGAATATCACCTTCACGGTATCGTGCAGGTTCAGGTTATTCCCAAGATCGGATTAACCTTTGCGAGCGTCTTGCGTTCGTTCCTGCGCCAGGATCCGGACATCATCCTGGTGGGTGAAACGCGCGATCACGAAACGGCGGAAATTGCTATCCAGTCCGCGTTGACCGGCCATTTGGTGTTTACTACACTGCACACCAACGATGCGCCGGGAGCGATTACCCGCCTGGTGGATATGGGAGTCGAACCTTATCTGGTTTCGTCTTCCGTGATCGGGGTGGTAGCGCAGCGCTTGATGCGGCGGATTTGCAATAATTGTAAAGAGGAATATATACCTGAACACGATATTCTACGCGGATTGGGTTTGGACGATCCCCAATACACTGACGCCAAATATTACCGGGGTCGTGGGTGCGAGGAATGCAAGTTCCTGGGATACCGGGGACGAACGGCGATTTACGAAATCATGAAGATGACCGAAGAAGTGCGCGAGTTGACCGTCCAGCGTGTACCCGCAAGTCAAATTAAAAGAAATGCACTCAATCAAGGGATGAAAACTCTTCGCATGAATGCTCTGGATAAAGTCCTGGATGGAACATCTACCCTGGAAGAACTCATACGCGTAACGCAGGAGTGGTAACGGATACCGAGATTCAACAATCATGCAGTATCATTACAAAGCCAAAAAACTCAGTGGAGAAGTGATCGAAGGTTTGCTGGAAGCCGATAACCGCAAACTGGTGATCAACAAACTGCAACAGATGCAGGTTTTTCCCATCTCCATCAAAGAACGGGGAGGGGGAAAGGGGCTGAATGCCGATCTCTCTTTGAAAACCTTACGGAGAATTTCGCGTAAAGATGTGACGACTTTCAGCCGCCAGATGAGCGATTTGCTGCGTGCCGGATTGCCTCTCGTTCGTTGCCTTCAGGTTATCTCCGAACAAACGTCGAATGCCCGGTTGGTCGATGTTATCAAAACTCTCTCCAGCGATGTGGAAGGTGGAATGGCGTTTTCGGATGCGTTGGCTAAACATCCTCGGGTTTTTTCACCGTTATATAGCAGCATGGCCAAAGCCGGCGAGGCGGGCGGGATGCTTGACCAGGTTATGGAACGTTTGGCCGGTTTCATGGAGGCCGAACAGGAAACCCGGGGGAAAATTATTGCGGCCATGACATACCCGGCGTTCATGGTAGTCGTTTGTATTCTTGTAATCGTTGTTTTATTTACTGTTGTCGTTCCCAATTTTATGGTCATGTTCGAAGAAAGCGATATCCAATTGCCGGTTTCGACAAAAATCCTATTGGGATTGACCGAATTAATCAAAATGGGGTGGTGGATTATTGCCGGAGTTTTGGTCTCTGCAGGCGTTCTATTCTACAATTTTGTTAAAAGCGAATCGGGCAGTTTGCTTTTTGATAAATTCAAATTAAAGATTCCATTAATCGGCGAATTTATCCGAAAAAGAGAGATTTCAAAATTCGCGCGAACGTTGGGGACGTTACTGGCAAATGGTGTTCAAATATTGAAATCGCTATCGATTACCGAATCGGTCATATCGAATCGGGTATTGAAACTGGATATCGCCAGGTTTCAGGACGATATCAAGGAAGGGGAAAAACTCTCCACCCGGATGTCGGAAAGTGAACTCTTTCCGCCGATTGCCGTTAACATGGTTGCAGTAGGGGAAGAAACCGGTAATCTGGAAATTACTTTGCAAAGAGTGGCGGATACCTTCGACAAGGAAACTGATCGTGTGATCAAAACCATGACGACGATTCTCGAACCTCTGATGATTGTTTTTATGGCCGTTGTGGTTGGTTTTGTGGTATTCGCGATGATCATGCCGATTTTTCAAATCAGCCAGAGTATCCATTAAGGAATTATACCTGGAGAGAGGGATAATCTCTTAATAAAGATAAATGGATGCGAAACAAGGGAATAAGGAGGACAACAATGAATCGCCAAAAAAGAGAGCAAGCTTTCACGCTGGTGGAACTGTTGCTGGTGGTTACGATCATCGGGATTCTGGCAGGAGCGGTTATGTTGAACTTTAGCGGCCGTACTCAGGAAGCGAAGATCACACGAGCTCAGCAGGATATCAAAAACATCGGTATGGCGTTGAGCATGTATGAAATCCAGATTGGTTCCTATCCATCTTCGGATCAGGGATTGATGGCGTTAGTGGAGGATCCCGGCGTGGAAGGTTGGACGAAACCTTTTACGCAACAGAAGACCTTTCGAGATCCCTGGGGTAACGATTACCGTTATAACACTCCTGGCGATAAATCGGGGATGGAATACGATCTGTATTCCGTAGGACCTGATGGACAGGATGGTTCGGAAGACGATATCGGCAACTGGGAAGATGAACAATAATTCATGGATCGGATAGGTGAGTATTCCTTTTAATCCCTTAGGCGATGAGGGGATAAATTATCTCAACATCCGCAAGAGAGACTCGATGACGACTTGTTCGGGTACGAATTTCGGATTTACGTTGGTTGAACTGACGGTAACGATGTTGTTACTCGCCATTCTGACTGCTGTTGGAATCCCAAGTTTCCGGACTTTGTACGAATATTCGGAAATGCAACGAGTCGCATCCGATTTCACTGGCGCTCTTCGCTACGCTCAGCAGAGAGCCATCCTGGAACGCGTTCCGATCCGGGTCGAAATTGATGTGGATGACAACCGGTATTGGGTTCCTGTGGAAGAGAAAGAAGTGCGGCGTCATTACGTGTCTCGTCGAAAACATCGGGCTTCCAGCGATCGGCGTTCGTCCCGGCACAGCAGGAATGAGCGTGTTCGCGAAGTGAAAGAAATAACCGGGGCTTTGCCAAAGGGTTTTATCTTCGAGTTTGTATATAAGGTTGCGGAAGACGAGGAAATCCGTCGGCGGGAAGGAGACATTTACTTTTACCCGGATGGTTCCGCGGATGAAACGTTCGTTACGATTTTATGGCTTGCCAAGGAACGCGAGGATGAGAAGCGATTGTTCATGAAAATCTCGCCAGCGACGGGTTTCATCTCCAGTATGGAAGGTGTGACCGAACGGGAAGGCTCGGATTTCTATCGGGGATTGTATGATGAATGGAATTCCTGACAGCTCTTTCCGTTTTAATACCCCGGCAAGTGGACCTTTACAAAAACCGACCGGAAAGCAGGGGTATATTCTGCTGGAAGTTCTGGTTGCCATGACGGTTTTTGCGATGGCTGGTGGTGTGTTGATGCGGTCTCTTATGAACGCCTACGAAGCAACACGAACCTTGCGCGATATTACCAAAGCCATCTACCTGACACAAACGATCCTTCACGATCTTGAATTGCGGTATAACCGACGCGCTGAAGTGCAACTGGGCGAATTCGACGGGTATTATCCTTATCCCGGGACATCGAAATTCCGCTGGCACGCCAAGATTGAATACGATAAACAAAAAGACGGTTACATCATCTCCGTGCGAACCACATGGGACGATATGGATGATAATTCAAGCCGAAGACGATCTCGATGGCGGCGGGAACAAGCAGGTGGTATTACATTGAAATCAATGGTTCTTACCGCTCGTTTCAACGAAGACCTTGCCTTTGGCTTCGGGACGGGCGGCCGTCCGGAAGTAAAAAAGCGGGGCGAATCTCGTTATCAAACAGGAGGCCGGGGGCGATGAAGCCATTTTCCAACGATCGCGGATTCACCCTGATCGAATTGCTATTGGGCATGACTCTCCTGACATTGATAATGGGGAGTGTATTTGCCACGATGCAGACCGGTATGAACGCCTATAGGCAAGGACGTTATACCATGGAATTGTATCAATCGGGCCGGATCGGCCTGCAAAAAATAGCCGACGAAGTGAGTTTATCGCTTTCCTCTTATTCTTTCTGGCAGCCGAGGGACACGTACAAACAATTGACCTATGACGAACTGATGATAAATATGCAGGGTGTTCCCATACAGGAAGAAGATCCGGGAGCGATTCGGTTTTTAGGTTCGGGAAATTCAGTACTTTATGTACGAAAGAAATATCACCTGGATCGTTATCCACCCTTTGATCTGGAAGAATGTCAGATCGCCGTGGAAAATGGCCGGATTATATTGAGGGTTTTGCGTTCGCTCTTAATGGTCAAGCAAGCTACTTGGTTTTATCAGCACGAATTTCAGGTCAGTTTGAATGGTACTGTCATTCCCGATATGGGCGGTCGAATGCGGTTTCGTACAATGGGTGAAATGGAGGAAATGCCACTTCAACAATGGATCGGTGATTATGGTGTATTGAATTATAACTACACGATTGCCGAAGGAATCAAACAGATCGCTTTTCGTTATGGGGAAGACGGAAAATGGAAAAATACCTGGGACTCTCAGGAATTGGAAATCATACACCATGTGTCTCCTCAAAGTCCCAATTATAAAACCACCGATACAGAAATCCGTGAAAAGGGGCCTCCTTTGGTCGTCGAAATTTCTGTAACTCTGAACAATGGTGAAATCCTTGTGACTTCGACAGATGTACCGGCAGGGAATATGCGTGCTTCCTTTCTGGGACCGGGAGGTTCTCCTCCCGTAACGGCTCCACCGCCTGCTTCTAACCTGAATCCGGAGCCCCCGAACGAGACGCCAGCCGCGGTTCCGGGAACCTGACGGGATGAAAGCCATGCAGAAAAATACAAACGAATCCGGTATCGTCCTGATTATCACTCTATGGGTGATCGTCGTTTTGGCATCCATATCGCTTGCTTTTATCCGGCAGGCGCAGATGGAAGCGAAAATGGTAGCATTTCAACGCGATGTCACTATTGTCGATTCGATCGCCAAAGCGGGATTGCGCCAAGCTTTGATTCTACTACGCGAGGATAAAATCAAGGACTGTGGAGAAGATATTTCCGAACGCATCACACCGTTTCTCGAAAACGATAATTTCATGTACGACGGAGGAGCGGAATCCTGGGCGAATAACGACGAACTCTATGTGGATGTTCCCTTTTATGAAGTGAATGATAAATCTGGATATTACTATGTGGAAGTAGAGGACGAATCGGCGAAATTTCCCATCAACAATCCGAATACGACCATTGAAATGATTTCTCATTTATTGGAATTATCTGGGGTAAAAGAAAAAGAGGCCATGTCGCTGGCTGCGGCAATTGTGGATTGGCGCGATGAGGATGATAATCCGGCTACGATGGGTCAGGAAGGTGGATTTGGTGGCGATGTTGGTTTTGGCGGCGGAGGAGACGAATATTCCGTTTATAATTCCAACCGAAATCGAACCGGGAAGGGGAAAAACGCTATTCCAGAAATTGCCATGAAAAACGGGCCGTTGCAATCAATCGATGAACTCCTTCTGATTCCCGGCATGACGCCGGATATCGTTTATGGAACCGTCGATTCTCAAGAAAATCAAACCGGCCGATATCGCCGTAAGCGTTTGGCCAAAGGGGAGTATTTGGGATTGCTTAATCTGATGACGGTTTATGAAAACAAGATCAATCTCAATACGGTCAAATCGGAAGTGATGGAATCGCTTTTATATCCCATCATCGGAACCGATGCGGAGAAGATTTCCCAGAATTGGGTTGAATACCGGGATGGGCGCGATCGGGAAACTTATACCGACGATGACAACGCCTTAAAAACCATCGATAACAGCGACATGGACGACGTTCATTGGTCGGAAGTTGATGGATTCACTCCGGATGTCATGAAGGCTTTGCAACCTTTTTCCGGAATCGATTCGCTCGTTTTTGTCGTTACCTGCATGGCGGAGTATGAAGGGATTCAAAAAGGGTATCGCGCTGTTGTCGAAAGGCAATTTACTCCCTGGGATCAAATGCCGATCTTCGGGGTTGATACCATGCGTGTGGAGGATTTGGAACAGGTTAAAATGCAGGTTCGCTTGTTTGAACCGATTTTTGACGTCGAAACGAGAATCGATCGGTTGACATAAATCGGTACTATAGATACGGGATACTTATGGCAAGACCAACCAGACGAAGAACGGCCACCAAAAGTAGAAAAAAACTCGGGCGCGGCAGGCGTGCGGCGACGGGGATCGATATAGGTACGTATTCGGTGAAGATCGTCACTCTATACGGAGACGATGAGGGAAATATCGAGATTAAACGCGTTACCCTTATCCCTCTGACCCGGCCCAAGGGAGCTCAATATTCGGAAGAGTTACTGGACCGCCAAAAAGAAGCGCTGAAAGAGGCTGTCAAGAAGCACGGGAAGATGGAAGGCACCGTTGTGATGGGATTTCCTCGCGACAAAGTGACGATTCGGTATTTGAATCTTCCCTCTGCTAATCCGGCTGAATTGAAAGAATTGCTGCAATACGATGTGGAACGGCACGTTCCTTTCACACTCGATCAGTTGGAAATGTCGTTTCAGGTTGTGGAAAAATTAGGAGACCACGAATCTCGGATCATGATGGTCTGCGCGCCCCGGAAAGAAATTGAACCGTGTTTGGATCTATGCAGCGA